>JAEOSP010000173.1 GCA_016840305.1 Candidatus Hodarchaeota archaeon | reverse complement strand
TTCAGTATCTAACCGCGAGATATCATGTAAACTATCAAGATTCATTAATAAAACCTTTCTACTCTTTTTGAGTACAAGATATCGCTATATTTCTAAGGTTGTCTGTTGCATTAAGCGAAATTAGATGTTACCCCCGTATTGTACAGCTTCAAAATAATTGTACAGCTCAAAATAATTATGCAAAATTCATACCTAGAAATTATCCATTTCTTAGGAGAGGCGGGTTATTACGCTAGAACTGAGACAGAAAAAGTTCTATTAGATAAATTAACAAATGAAGGATTAGTTGAACTGAAAAAAGGAACTAAAAGTACTTATAAGTTGACAAGGGATGGAGAAAAGCATGTTAGTAGGAATAAGGTGCCTAACACTGAATATTCCGATCAGGAGTTTGTTTCCTTTTTACAAGAGGCTTATCAGTCATTAGCAAATCCAATGCAACCTCTAGTTAGAATCCCTGAAATTAGGGATATACTAAGCCAAAAGTATATCACAGATCAGTATTTTGATAAAAAACTCCTTGATTTACATGATGAGGGAGTTATCACACTACAGACAGCATTATCTAAATCTCACGCTCATGGTGGAATTTCTTCTAACACAGGTGTATTTTACTATCTTACATTTGAGGCTTAAAGATGACACAAGTTACCAACCTAATTACTGAAAATCCATTCCATAGTTTCACGGCTCGGTCGGATGTTCCTGAAATTTTCAATCTCAAAAGACCAAATAAGGAAGCCTTGACTCGTATTTCACACTCTCTTGAAATTGTAAGAAAGAAAAAAAGAGAATCAATGATTGTACCTGTTATTGCAGAAGCTGGATATGGTAAAACCCATTTTTATTGGGTTATTCGTCAAGAATTCTCAAATGCTTATGTTGTTTATATTCCTGTACCGACCAATCCAGACAGAATCTTTTCCCACTTTTACTTTGAGACTGTAAAAGCAGGAGGATCCGCTCTTCTAGAATATGTTGCTGATTATTTAGTAGAAAAATACAAAAAAGTAGAAAATGCTGCGTTTGAGTATCCTGGATTAGGTAACGTTGTAATGGAAGGATTTTTTGCATTAAAAGATCCTAAAAGAGCAAAATTAGCCTTGAAGTGGTTTACAGGATTCGATACTGATGAGGAAACAAAGTCATTTAATCGCACGATATTCGAGGATGAAGAGTTAGCCTTTGCAGCATTAAAAATAATTCTAAAATCAGTAGATAAACCAATAGTATTCTTTGTTGATGAACTAGAATCTTTGTTCATTGCTCTTGGACCTGAAGCTGAATTACAACTATTAGAAAGTTTAAAGAAAATGCACAATGAAGCATCAAATTTTGTTATGTGTTTAGCCTGTTTAGCTACACTATGGGATAAAATCCTAGATCTATCAAGTACTGCTGTTCAGAGTCGTATTGAACCACCTATACTTCTAAAAAGGTTTACGAAGAAAGATATTGAAGATTACTGTGCTCATATTTTGAAGGATTTTCATCAAAAATTTGATATTGATTCATCTAATGAAAACGCTATTTGGCCATTAGGAAAATCTGAAATTGAATCTGCTTACGCATATTCTCATGGAAATCCTCGTGAAGCTATTAAATGGCTTAATGGTGTTACAGAAGAGAAAAAAGCGCCAATTCTCAAGAATATTGACAAGAATAATAAATCATTAATACAACTGACCAAAAAGGTCAAGAATAAAGTCGAAAAAATTAATGGCTATTCAATAGGTGTTCTTCAAAGGAAAAATGGTCTTTTGATTTCTCTCTCTGGGAAGAAACGATTCCTAATTACAATACCTCCGTTAGATGATTTTGAATCGATCTTCATTGAGAATTTTATCGCAGATCTTAAGGAAGCAATTGAAAAGGAAGAATATGAAAAGGTAATTGTGATAGGGGATTCGAAACCTTTTGAGAAAGCTGATCTGGAAGTTAAGAATTTTCCTGAGGATGATTTGAAAGGATTAGAAAAGTATTTGTTGTCAATCACAAAATAATATAATCATCTATTTTTCAATATTCAACCGCATCTCTCTACTTGGTGTAAAACCTATACTCTTGTAGAGTTTTTCTCCATTATCAGTAGCATGGAGAGTTACAATAGAAATTGCCTTCTCTTTTGTCCATTCTAAGATTGTTTCCATAATTTTCCTGGCTATACCTTGACGTCGAAATTCAGGGAGCGTATAAAGATTGAAAATGTAACCAATCTTCCCAGTCAGATTATTTGGTCCTGGAGGATGATGATCGATTATAACTCCAGCATTGCACGCAATCCTTCCTTTCTTTGTAACAGCTACCCACCCATAAAACTTATTGCTCAACATTTGTTCTAAAAAGAATTTACTTGACAATTCTGAAGTCGATTGAAGTTTGTGGAGATCATCAAAACCCATCGATTCAAACATTAATCTTCTTTGTCGAACTAATTCTGGTATATCATCTTCAGTCACCTTTCGGATTGTAACTACTGTCACAGTTATTATTCCTCCATTATTTGTACTTTATGATTTGTTATGTTCATTTAAGACGATTTGGGTAGATACATGATCAACCCCTTGTAATTGTGCAATTTCTCTGACAACAAGTCTGAGAATTTTCCCAATACTCCTAATTCTGTAATAAACGATAATATCATACTCACCAAAGAGGGAAGAGACAGACTGAACACCTGTAATTTTCTGAATAGATCTCATGGTTTCATCAATAGATGTTCCAATCTTCATTTTAACTAGAACGTAACCTCGTACTTCAGATAAAACCATTGATAGGATACCTATAAAGATTAAAATACTTCCAATTGTCTTTAATATCCATAAAAATGGATCTAGAGATACTTCACCTCCGAAAATTAATGGATCAAGGAATAACACTGCAAATAGAGTAATGGGGATTGAAAAAACAACTGAAATGCTAACTAAAGCATTTACAATGTAGGTCTTCCCCATACTTAATCCTCTGAGACGAAAAGCTGCAGCAAAGAATGTAATGAACATACTAATTGAAGCTAGAGCTATTCCAGACTGAAAATTAAGAATGAATTGGTCAAATCGGTTTTCATAAAACATCAAAGGAAAAGATAAGAGACCAAAGAATATGAATAAACCAATAACCGTCCAAACTCGTGTAGTAATTGCATCAATACTCCAGCCATCGGGATATTTGATTTGTAAAGCCTTTTTTTGAAAGAATATGGTTATACCAGTTAAAAAATTCATAGGAAATAAAATTAATAGAACAGCAAATAAATCTAAATCCATTTCAGGATTGATAGTAACAATTATCGCTCCGAGAGTAATCATAACAATGCTTTGCATTTCAACAACGGTTGGGAGATCCTTCGAAGAAATGAATTCTGTCAGCATTAAATAAAGGACAACAAATTGCATCAAAGGAAGCATCAATGACGGATCAAACTGCAGAACTCCGAATAAATATAATATCAAGCTTAATGCATTGAAAAATGAAGCAAGTAGGATAAATCGTAAGGCAGAAAAAGGTAAACGAAGATTTTTTACTCGAAAGTTCTGGTCAATAATGTTTCCGAGTCGTTTTTCACCTGAAATTGGAATAATTGCTAGTATTCCCCAAATTAATAGAGTGACTACCAATCCTCCTATAATTGTAAACACTCCGAATAAAATTGGATCAGGTATGAAAGTAACAGACACTGAATCGACGAGAACAAAAAGTGATCTTAGAAATCCTGAAAATAAACAGACTCCAAAAAACGTAAATTTACGCCCACTGAATCGCATGATTTTCATTATTCTTGCACGATCCATAATGCTAATTGATTCATCTATTCAGGAATTGTTAATTCACTACCAACCACAAGACTAGTGGTACGAATGATATGAGGGATTTTATGTATTTCATGGGTCGTTACATTGTGTAGCTGTGCTAAATCATCAGTTTCTACACGAACAATCAAATCATGAATACCTGATACGACAGATGCTGATCTTACTTCCTTAATTTTAATAAGATCCCGTAAAACATTGTCACTCTCGCCTAAGTCTACATTTACGAGAATATAGGTAATAACTCGCATGATGATTTGTCAATTGACACAATATAAAAACGTTATAAATAAATAGAAAATTCTCATAGATCGGAGCTATTATTTGTTATGAAATCCTATCAAGATCCCGAGCTGATTAATAAACTGAGAGAGAAAATATCTGATATTGCAAATAAAATTGAGGATAAAATTAAAATTTGTCATGTTTGTGGGACTCATGAATTTACAATTTCGCATTGGGGAATTCGATCACTCCTTCCAAAAAATGTTGAGGTAATAGCCGGACCTGGATGTCCAGTATGTGTTTGTCCAAATGAAGATATTGAGCAGGCAATTTGGTTAGCAAAGAACGGTTACACTCTTGCTACATTTGGTGATATGTCACGTGTACCAAGTAACCAAGGATCTTTATTAACAGCTCGTGCAGAAGGTGCCTCTATTCAGATAGTCTACAGCTTTTTGGATGTAATAAAACATGCTAGAAATAATCCTTCAAAAAAAGTAGTTTTTTTTGCTATTGGTTTTGAAACAACTGCTCCAATTGTTGCTATTGAACTCCTTAACCAGAAAATTCCTCCCAATCTCTCAATACTTTCCTCACACAGATTAGTTCCCCCAGCCATGTATCTACTTTTAGAACAGCCTGATATTCAAGTAGATGGGTTTATAGCACCTGGGCATGTATCAGCAATTACTGGTTCAGGTATGTACGAACCTATTTCATCAAAGCATCAAGTTCCAATAGTTATAGCTGGCTTTGAACCTGCAGATGTGATGTTTGGGATTCTTGAAATACTTAAACAATTAGCATCAAAGCAACCGCGTACTGAAAACTTGTACCAACGGGTTGTAACTCGGGATGGAAATATTACAGCGCTTAATGCAATGGAGACAGCCTATTCAATTGTTGATGCAAAATGGAGAGGAATTGGTGAAATCTCTCTATCTGGGTTAGAAATTGCTGAAACATATTCTTCTCATAATATTAGAAAGATAGAGGACATTCCAGTTTCAAAAGGACGTGATATTCCGAAAGGATGTAGATGTGCCGATGTCATTTTAGGTAAGATTTATCCAGAAAAGTGTTCCCTTTTCAATAAGGTTTGCACTCCAGAAAATCCTGTGGGGCCATGTATGGTTGGAACAGAAGGTACTTGCGCGATTCACGCAAAATATGGGGGGTATTTAACAATTAATGATGATGAGTCTTAAATAAGTCTTAATATATAATTAATAAATTATCAATATTGTAGAATAATTCCTTCATACTTCTGAAGAAATAAGGATTTAGAAATGTTTACTTCCCTTTGGTTTTCCTTATAATCAATTGTAGAAAACAATCGTATTGCACCTTTTTGATATGGATTTACTATTGATATATCTTTTTTTCCAAAATTCAAGATTATTCCAAGGTTTTGGTCACCCTTACTTCTTGAGTAGTAAAGGTATTTATTCTCTTCACAAAAGACAGTTGACATATCTCCAATTTGTAAACAGTAATATTCTTTTCTAAGCTGTAATAATCTTTTATAAAAGGACAGCATTGAGTTTTTATCGCCAATTTGAGTTTGTACATTAATTTTTCTGACATTTGAAGAGACAGGCAACCAAGGTTCAGCCTCAGCATCAGGAGAAAATCCTGCATTACGTGGAGAACTATCCCATTGCATAGGAGTTCGACATCCATCTCTACCATAGAATCGTCCAATTGGGATACCCCTGATCCTAAGATTTCTAATAGGATCTTTTGATAATTTTTTTGGAACATCTACTTGATGCATCCCTATTTCTTCTCCTTGGTATATGAACGGTGTACCCCTCAATGTAAGAAGTAGCAAAGTTAGTAATCTAGCTTTACTCTCATCATTACCATGACGAGATATCATTCTTGTTGAATCGTGATTTGAGAAGCTATAACAGGGCCATCGCTTACTAAGAACTTTTTGGCTACTAGTTATCGCCTTTTGAAATTTTCTAGCTGAAAATGGTTGATTTGCAAATTGAAAATCAAAAACTAAATTTAAACCATCCTGTTCATCATTACCATAAAGGGGATGGAATAACTTTGGGCCTCCTACTGCTTCTCCTACAAGTATTCTCTCTGGGGAATATGTTTTTACTAATTCTTGCAATTGGTAACATAAGTTAATGGTCTCAGGTAAAAATTGAGTGTATACTGGATTCTGAAATAGAGAATCTAAGCGCTTATGTGATGGAAATAAATATTGGCTAATTGGATTATCTCGAAATTCATTATCTTCATAGACCGTATAAATCATATCTAACCTGTAACCATCCACACCTTTGTCTAACCAAAATTTAAGAGCTTCAAACATATTTTTTTGAACTTCTGGATGACGCCAATTAAGATCTGGCTGACATGGGAGGAATTGATGCAGATAAAATTCCTTCGTTTCTTTATCCCATTCCCACGCTGATCCTCCAATTATTGATTTCCAATTATTTGGTGGTTTGTTGCCTTTGGAACCACGGCCTTTACGCCAGATATACCAATCACGTTTTGCATTATGTAAATCTGATTTAGATTCAATGAACCACTTATGCTTATGAGATGTATGGTTTAATACCATATCCATGATTATTTTTAATTCCAGATCTTTGATAGTGAGGAGTAGCTCATCAAAATCTTTCATTGTTCCATATTCGGGATCAATATCAAAGAAGGCAGTTATATCATAACCAACATCTTCCTGTGGAGATGGATAGAATGGAGAAATCCATAGTGCGTCAATACCTAGATCTTTGAGGTAGGGAAGTTTTTGAATAATACCTTGAAGATCCCCGATACCCGAATTTGTGCTATCACTAAAAGAACGAGGATAAATTTGATAAAAAACAGATTTTTTCCACCAATTACTACTTTTTTCCATTTTTTATCCTTCTCTTGAGGAATACTAACTTTAATATTCTAAGAACAAGATTTTCGTGAATTGTTATCCACTTTTGTAACTAATCAGCTGGTTACGATTTTGGTAGCTTGGAGATTTTTCTCATAACGAAAGGTGTTTTGATTCTAACCAAAAGTTGATGTTTTCTCCTATTTGCGACACTTAGCATCATTGCATACGAATGAAGGATTTTTTCAATATCTTGAAGATTGCGAGGGGCAAGTTCCATTGTAACGGTTCCCCTGAATGTTATTTCCTTCAAGAATTTTTTAACTTCTGAAAAAGGCATATCTCCTTCAGTTAATAAAGGATAATGGGTATCTTCTTCTCTAGTTCCGCCTGAAATATGAATATATCCATTCTTGGATTTGATATGACCTAAGACTTCCTTAGGAAGGTCTAAGAAATTCTCTCCATTAGTGATATAGGAATGAGGGATATCAAAACAAATTCCAAGCTTATTACTGACATTAGATTTAGTGGTGTCAAAGAACTCCTGAAAATCATCCCATGATTGATAAGGCATATTCTCAAGAAGAGGGAATGGAATTTTTTCCAATCGATCGTAGAATAAATCAAGGTCACCACCTGCGTCAATAGGGGGGTGCACTACTACTCCAATTACATTTAGATCCGATTTCCATTGATTAACGTCATCAATAAAATTATCAACAGTAGAATTCCTAGATGATAAGTCTACATTGTAATCTTCCATATAGGGTGCATGAATAGCTGTTTGTTCTGTTTTTAAACCCTCAACAACCTTTACAATATCTGTGAATACTGAAATATCAAACTCAACATGTTGAAGATTAATTGCAGAACCAAGTGACACGATATGGGATGGACTTAGGCCCATAATAGCTTGAATCGTTAATCCTGTCTTAAATGTCATTTAAATTCCTTCATTCAATGCGAAATCACATTAAATGTCCGATAAGATATTTCTTACAAATTAATGGACAATTTTTCTCTTGGAGCCAACTTTGAACGACCTTTCCACCAATACCAAAATATTCCAAAGCTGATGCATAAGACAAAAATAGATATCTGACCAACCGTTAAAAGGTCTCTAATGTTGATAGAATTTGCAATTTCAGGTAATGCATATGATAATTGGTCTGTTACTGCGTTTTGCAATCCCAAGGGGAAAAGAAAGTCCATAACAGGTAAAGATGCACCACCGATAGCACCTACTATTGCTGCGATCTTTGATACGCGATTACTAACCACAGAAATGTTTGATAATGGCATTTTTTGTAGAATCGTTCCTAATTCGGATTTAATTATCAAGAATCCTTTTAGTTTTGTAGATTGTAACCCAGATTCTACTAATGGCGTTATATAAAACGTAAGTTCCGCAGGTAATTTCTCTGGATCTACATACTGAAAAGTCGGTTGTACAAGACATCCTGAAATTAATGGCTCAACCATGATTTGATTTGTGTCTCTACCCAATTCAAAATCGGCCTGTGTTTCCGCCTCACGTTCTCCAGATATGATATTTCCCATCCGTTGTCTCCTTACTTTTTTTGCCAAACTTGACAAAGAAACAGTGAATGGATATATTTTGTGTGAATTCATCCTGCTATAATAATGAACATGTGTAAAGATTTGCTTAGAATCTTTAACTGTACTATCAGCGGAGATTGATTCACTTACAGGTTCAGCCAGTTTTTCTTCATCTTTTAGTTCAAATGGAGCAGACTCTGGTAAGCTTGATTTCGCTGGAATAGGAGCAGCACTACCAACAGATGGAGCTGGTGATGGCGGAGGTGGTGCTGGTTTAAATTCCTTCATCATTGATGGAAGGGGTTGTGATTTAGGAGCTGTTGTTCCAGGAGGAGATAAAGCCCTTGATTTTTTTTTAGCTTTCGGTTCAGATCGACCAAAGCCACCAGATGTATGTGAGGATATTTCGGATAATTCAGATTCATCAAAGCTGTCAAATTCTTCTCCTACAGGAGTGACTATACTTTCTTCAATGGCAGCTACACGGTATATCTCCGATGCAACTTCTTCCAACTTCTTAGAGAGATTAATTGCTGTGTTCGAGTAAATTTTATCAGTAGTTAGAGCTAGCTCGGTTAATGCTGGATAGACACCTTCTATCTTTACTAAATCTCCCCAAATTTCTGAAACTCCTAATAAGGTTTTGAGAAAAACATACTTACCTGGATCAGAGGCATTTTCCAAGATGTAAATTATTTTCTTCCCAAACTCTTGAGGTGCCTGATTAAAATATAATAGAAGTGTTGAGGATAAGTATTCAGGTATTTCATTCTTTGAAACAAACTCTGATGAAGAATCTAAAGATACAAGAAATGGAGGAATATTATCCAACCATTCTTGGGCTGTGTTAAGTGTAAAAGGAAGTGACATGGTAAATGACCTTTTTCTTCTGAGTGAGGTAAATCGAGCTTTTTAGATATTTTGATACTAAAATGAGTTCATAACTGAAAATCTGTGCAGTAATTGGTACTCAAATCGCTTAGCAGAAACGCAATAATTTCGCGAGTTTGGAATTACTATCACCACATAATAACATAACCATTTCAGATGAAATCATAGAAATGACTTCTTCAAGAGCTAAGTCCTTGGGAACATTTAGTTCTTTTTTTACAAGATCTATTTCTGCTAAAATATCATTGAGATGATTAAAAGTTACTGATTTAAGTTTAAAAGTGTTTCTAACTTCTTCAAGACGAGTGAATATTTCAACTAATTCCTCTACAGGAAGATCAGGTATGCCCAAATCTGCCTGCATATGTTTAATAATATTCCATTTTGCAGTTAATTCATGCTCCGAAGCATCATTCATCAATTTCAAATGAAGTTTTAATTCACTTAATTGCGCGGAGCTAATAGTCTTGAAGTTGAGTGTTGTCATGGATTATTACAACCATTGAATTTTGCTTTTAAAAACTCTGGAAATAGCTAATCCTGTTTATTATTGAGGGTTGCAATTTCTTTTTGAACTTCGCCAATTAGATGATCATAGGGTTGGAGAAGTACAAGATCTATCTTCGAGATATCTTCTATGTTGGCAATGCCTTTATCAATCAAGAGAGGTAAACCTCGGGGCACATAAACAATTCCTTCTCTAATGAGTCGGAAAATTTCTAAGAGAATCATCTTTTTTTCTTCAACTGAATGAATTCCAAGAACCTGAAGAACATGATGGAGGTTCTGTGTAGGTGTATCTTTGAATGAAAGCAGTAATAAAGCTCTATCGGCAATTCGAGAAGTTTCTAAATCTGTTTTCTCAACTATTTCACGAGTACGTTTACTACTATTCTGGGAGCTCATAGTTTTCTCCTTCTGGTCAATTTCTTTGGAATTGTTCTTGGAAGAGGGGTTTTTGTAATTGAGAGTATAATATTCTGAGTACATGATCAAAATCCTCCGTTGTAATAGTATCGTAACTCATTATCCGGATCCTGAGTAAGGCAAATCTTTTCTAATGAAAGAGTATCAATAAGATCTAAGAAATATGTTAGTAATTTATTACGTTCCTCTTCTGAGTACTTATTTTCCTTGAGATTAATTGCACAAACATTGTCTGATATTTCAATCGAGGAAAAGAAGTTAGAAGATAAGTATACTAACTGGATTAAGCGATCAATAGATCTTTTGAAACCGAATTGGGTAGTTACTTGCATTTTGTTTTGCATCCCGAATATTTCTGTCGTGAATATACTTAGAAATAAGAAGTTCTAATATCTGGAACATATCTACAAATGCCAACAATTTGCAAACGATGTCACGATTGATTTTCCTTGATTTCCGACAAAAATTTCTTATTCAACCACACAAGCTCGAAAAGAATATTTCTCTGTGTGAAGTTTAAACGCGCGATATCCTCCCCCTTCCATTATTGAACTTAAGGTTAATCTACTATCCCGTACTTTTGAACTTCCAATAAATGTAAAACCAGTATTAAAAGCTACTTCAGGCAGTATTTGTGCAGATGGACCAATCAATATTTTCTGTCCCTTTATGTTTGGAAGTAAATCTATGATATTTGAAAATGTGTCAAAGACCAAAGCTGATCCAGAAACTATTAAGTGGTGCATATCAGAAAGTTCTTCAACTGCTTTTACTGGTATTATCTGCGATGATTTTTTAGGAGAAAAGGAATCATCAAGAATTTTAAGAGTAAATCCTTTTTTTATGAGAAAATTACTGATTGGATGAATATTGCCTATCATTCCAACAGTTTCAGAAGGATCTGAATAAAATAAATCTTTTACATCAATATTATTTCCTCTCGTCAAAGATATGTTTGCTTGAGAATAAGCATTTAGAGCGGCAACACCGATACTTCGAAAAACACCCAGTTTTGATGCACAAAATTCAACTAGTTCTCGTAAGGATTTCTCATACAGATATTTCGTGTTTAGATACTCGAGATGGCTTTCTTTTTCGGTCTTCTTGTCAAGTAAAGTATACGCAACACCCATCGATCCATTAGTGAGCAGTAAACCTGTATAACGGATCCCAACAACAACAGTTTTTACTTGAAGATTATCAATTGATTTACCTAATGCAAGAGTATCGTGAGCTATGTTTGTCAGAGCTGAATTCATTTTCGTAAAGCCTTCTATTAAGCTCCATCATTTGTAATTAATGTGTTTTTCGAGTTAAGGAAGGGAAGCGGCTTCACATTACCAAAAGATATGTACTTAATTTGATAAGTAATCAATAGTTAACTGAAGGGATTCAGCCCTGAATAGATATTTCATTTACTAATACATTTTTTGAATAATTATCTAATTTTTGAAGGAAACCAAAGTGCAAGCGAACTTGAAAAAACAGCAAGATGAAATTGCAAAAGCTATGAAAGGAATAAAGATAAAAATTGTTGTCCTATCAGGTAAAGGTGGAGTTGGTAAGTCAACAGTTGCATCAAACCTCGCATTAGCGTTTACAAAAAAATATCCAGGAAAAGTGGGAATAGCTGACCTAGACTTTTCAGGACCTAATATTGCAAAAATGCTAGGCGTTGAGGAGAAGCGTATTGAGGCGACAGATGATGGAAAATTCATACCAGTAGTAGGACCTAAAGGAATCAAGGTAGTTTCAATGGCATTCTTCTTAGAGACCGCTTCAACGCCAGTAGTATGGCGAGGGCCTCTGAAAATCAAAGCGTTGAAGCAATTTCTAACAGATTTTGATTGGGGCCCCCTGGATATATTGATATTCGATATGCCACCAGGAACGGGAGATGAGGCAATTAGTGTCATGCAAATGATACCTAATCTTGATGGAGTAGTCATAGTTACAACACCTCAGCAAGTTAGTGTTCTTGATACAGGAAAATCATTGGTAATGTCAGAAAAGATGGATCAAAAGGTTCTCGGAATAATAGAAAACATGACGTCCTTCAAGTGTCCATCTTGTGGAACTGAACATGCTATCTTCGGTGAAGGAGGTGGTATGAGTATGGCTAAAGAGTTTAATACCTTACTTCTTGGTCAAATTCCATTAGATCCCTCAATTCGTGAGAAAGAGGATCAAGGGTTATTAGATTCCTTTGAATACTTTGATCCCATTGTTGAGAAGATTTCTGATCAACTCAAGAAATAGTATGCAACCATTCTCTCTCTTTTCACGCACTCTAGATTACATAGGTTGAAAAGCTTGGGGGGATATTTTTTTGATAAGAAATTATATTATTCGAATTTAAGATTTTATTGTGATTTAAATGCTACCCCCTGGTTTGCTTACATTGTTAGTTTTGAACGTTGTACTACCTATTATTACTGTCTATCTTTTCTTACGTTCCCGTGAACTACGCAACACTAAAGAGAATATTTATTTTGTATTATCATTACTTTTTTGGTCTTGTAGATATCTCTGGATACTTGGAATTTGGTCGGATATGCGTTCTGATTTAGCAAACCGGGCTGTGACTCTAGTAATGGTATTTTTGATCTTATTCCCACTTTTATGGCTGAAAGAGGTCTTTCCAACTATATCTCATTCACGACTTGCTAAACAAACAGATCTGTTACACTGGATTACTTTTATAATTCTTTTAGCATCCATACCTTTTGCTATTCTTTTACCCCCAGATATGCAATCAAATGACGCAAATTATGATTTCAGAATATTTCTTTTCTTCATTGCAATAGTTTTCGTTATTGTTGTTATTCTGAGAATTTTTCGTCAATTTCGCAGTTTAAGACAATTTAACTACTATCGTTGGTATTACTTGGGTTTTTTTTCTGGAATTCTGCTCATACTATCTGATGTAACACTCTTTACTTACATAATTCAAGATACAGTCTTAAAGTTGTTAGCTCCAGTATTTGGCTTTTTCATTATAATTGGTACATTGATTATATTCAAAGTTTTTCCTCTGGTCCAGTTTGCAACGATGGTTAATACAGGGGTTATTATTGTCCAAATAAAGAATGAAAAGGTTGAATTCATGAATGAAACTGCGAAAAATTTTGTTAAACCAGAGATTGAATCCCCAAATCCACAGTTAGACTCTCTCTGGCCTAATACTCATCAGACAATATTCACTGCTTATCAAACTGCAAAAACTGAATTACGTACTGTACAGGTAGAAGAGAGATTAGTTAACAACAAAACGGGTGAAGTTCAGAATCTTCAATTAACTTTTTATCCTTATGGATCCTTGAGCAATTTTGAACGCGTTGGTATCCTTATTTCTAATTCGGATGAAATAGAATTCTTGAAACAACGTAAGGAGTTTTTACTGGATATACTAAATCATGATATCGCGAATGTTTGTCAAACCTTACAATTTTCACTAGAGAGTCTACAGAAAAAATCCTTTACAGATATTGCTGCTTGGGAAACTATAGATCTAGTAAAGAAACAAAACGAGAAGCTTGAGCAATTAGTATTCTCTGCACAAAACATCTTATATGTTGACAGTATAATTGAACATCCTAATGAAGTATATACTGATTTTAGAGATCGATTGGAGCTTTTAATCAAGGAGGAAAAGAGAAAATTTCCAGAAATCAAAGTTATTTTTTCAAACCTTTCAGATTTGAAACCTATTCGAACAACAGGAAATCTTCGCGCAGGGTTTGCATTAGCTCTCAGAAGTGTTTTTGATGCAGTTTCTCAAACTGATAATGAGGTTGAAATTTCTACAGAGATTTTTGAAGTACGAAACCAACAAGAAATCTCTTTTCGATTTAACAGTGATATAATTACTTCTAATCTGATGGAAAGCTATTCAAGGAAACAGAAAAGTGATATTGTTTCCAGTAGCTCAATCAGAATAAATCTATTGGTAGCGGCTGCAATAGTACAAAAAAATCAAGGACAGTTTACTATTCAGGAGATGGTTGATGATAACTATTCAACAGAGATTATCATTTGTTTACCAATATTAAAACAAGGATAAATTAATTGTCATGAAGTTTTATTAGATAAAAGATTTTCTCCTAAGATTAGATACCAGCTAGTCAATTAACCTTCAAGATTGTTCTATCTCACTGGATAAGTCTATTGAACCCACCATCGCCATTTAATTCTCTGAAGCTTCCATATCAAGGACTCTATACTGTACTTGAAATCAATTTTTTTCCAATAAACAGCAATAATATAGATAACAACGCAATAAGCTACTCCTACCATCATAGATGCGGTGAGTGTAGGGACTATGGATTGTGCAATAGGAGAATTCGGCGGAATGATGAATGCTACGTTATGAAATATGAAGACACTCAAACTAATATTACTAATAAGAACAATTGGAGAAAAAAAACTGATGATCCTTTCACGTGAGGGTAAATCAATTGTTAGAATCAGAATAGTGGTTATTAAAATTAATGCTGCTAGAGCGAATAACACGAAAGTTGATGATGCTGGATATAGCACTGCAGTTGAACGATAGGGTTCTATTCCTAAAAATATGAAACCTAGGATTAGAAAACAGGTACCTAAAAATATAACACTTATCATTGGCTTAAATAGCTCTTTTTTTTCTTTGTGCTGTAAATCTAGAATGGATGCTATTAAACCTCCTCCTATGGGAAATGCTACCCATGGTATTATTGGATTCTGTCCATCTTCAAAGAAAACTCGCTCAAAAATTGAAAAAAGATCAAGATTAACATATATTCCCTTAGTTCCAACTATGCCTGAATAATCATGGAATAAGAGAAAAAATCCTAGAACCAATATTAGAATCCCAAAAAACAATAGAATTATAACTTGCTTATAATTTAAGCCTAGCTTTGCTTCTATAAGCCACGCTACTTCAAATATAAGCAGGACAGCGAATGTAGAAAAACTAAAAAGATGAAATAACTCCCAAGTAAAAAGATAATTTACTAAATGCTCTGGAGAAACAACTAATCCAGCCATTCCCTCACTTAATTCCGCTATTACAAAAAAGATTACAGTCTTTTTTAAAAATTGGATTCTTGCTTTTTGACGGTTGTTTTTATCACTTTTACGAAATAGAGAATTTGTATTGTTAAATCCGTAAAGAAAGAGGAAGAATGGAGGGATAACTAATGCTGTTGTCATGAAAATAGCAATTCCCCAAGGTAAATTTGGCCACCTTGTATCCATCGAATTATCCCACCAGATCATTGTATGCCATATTATGAAATATAGTATACATGTGCCTTGAATTATATCCACTGATACCAAATGAAACGATTTTTGCTTGTTTTCAATAGATGTAACTATTTTTTACACGTCCAGAAGCTCATAGAATGAAATGAATCTCATTTTTCAAGAAAATATTAAAACACTGAATGGGAGATTCTCTCCTAATAACGATCCCAATTTTTAATTGCTGGATATTCTTTCATCTTAGGACCAAAATCATACGAATCGAATAGCTTTCCCCAATTGGTTTCTGATCTAAACTTCTTAATTCGTCTTTTCCCAATTAACGGATACCACAGCCAGTCATGATACACTCCTGATGCCATAATAAAAATTTGAAAGAAAGGAGTATAAAATAAGAACCAATGAAGGGGTTTTAATGAGCGGTGACGATAAGTCGTTTTCCTTAATCGCTGATCCCAACGAACTACAAGACTACGTTTAGTTTTGAAGTTATAGTTCGTAGATTTGAATTTCTCAAAATCCATTCCAATGATATCTAGTTGATCAATATCCCCAATTCCCAATCCTTGGTCGTGAGCCATTTTGATGAATTTGATCTTCATAGGATCGAATCCCATAAGTTTAGCAGAAACTGCGTCAATAGCAACTTGATCTTCACTAGCTAGTAAGGTGTTGGTTAGTATAGGTTCCATAATACGTGGACCTGCACCATCACCAGATACAGATCCATCCATTACAGCTAATATTCCAGGATGGATTTCTTTCTGAATAGTTAAAAGGTCTACCAGGACTTCATGGATTACCTTATGACTGTGATGTCTGTACTTGGGGATAAGTCCTCCAAAAGCGTTTTTCATCGCACCAGTCATCGTAGTGTGGCCATGGGTCTTAATTGTAGGCAGATGTACAATATTTGCACCTTTAAAGATGTTAGGAACAATAATATTATCCTTAAACAATTCTCTCATCGCTGGAACTTGCCCTTTTGGTTCGTACTTCACCCATTTTTCATTTGTTAAAGGACGATAATCAGTATTATATTTTTTAAGGATAGGAAGCCATTTATTTTTGAATGCACCACTCCATGGATGAGTTACAACAGTTTGATTTTCCGTGGGGATTATTTTTTCTGATTGAAATCCGTCTGTTACTAATTTGCTTAATACACCTTCAAGTTGCCATGGGGGAGTTGAACAGGCTGGATAAAACAGAGACCACGATAAATTAATCTTAATTATGGTATTAAGTTCTTTTTTAATGAATTCCTGATAGTTTATTAAATCCATTAA
The DNA here is from genome assembly GCA_016840305.1 of Candidatus Hodarchaeota archaeon. The sequence continues at coordinate 8,439 of JAEOSP010000173.1, read as the reverse complement.
GTTTGAATAATCATCTAGTACTGATTTTGGGTTAGTAGGTATAATGGCAACCTTTGACACTTAATAAACACCTTTTATTCAGAATTATCTCCTAATCTAGTTACTGATTTCTTAGACAGAAATAGTTTGTGATACCTTAAATCAAATTTATTGTTGCATCAATATGAAAATATATATTCATTTAATTTCCAATAGACATCTAATCAGTCATTTTTAATTTATTAACAGAGTAAGGCAAAAAACTTTGCGATGGTCATTTAAGAAATTCCTTAAGAAGCACACTTGGATTCATTTCAATTTTAGAGGTTTTAACAAGGAAACGTTGAAGAAAAATTTATTCTTCTTTGGTCTAGTGAATTTATTCTGGTTGATATTCCGCACGGGTACAAAACCTTCAAGAATAACATATCCCTGTCAGCGATCAGCTCTAAATAATATCTCTGTTTCAACAATTTCACTAATTCCCCTAACAATTTCCACTCCGTTTATTACTGAAAAGAAAAATTATCTTCAGAAAAATGGAGTTATTTTACTATCAATTCTTATTCTTGGAGTAATGAGTGGGGAGTTATTCTTGAAAACACTAGAACCTAATCCTTCTCAGACATTTCAATTAATGGTTGAATCAAAAAATGCATCCATTTTTCCAGCTTCGGATATCTTTGTTGTAAATAGTAATACAACTCCAAAAATTAGTGATTTAATCAGTTTAATGAGTTCCCAAAATATCTACTTTTTTCAATCAAGCATTGAAGGAGATAATAAAGATCTACAGGGTTTAATTGCATCAAATGATGTAGTTTTACTTAAAATCAATTCTCAATGGACAGAACGGGGTGGATCAAATACAGACCTTTTAAAAGATCTAATACAAACCATTATTAATCATCCAGATGGGTTTATTGGGGAAATAGTAATAGCTGACAATGGACAAGGTTATGGAGGTATGGATCATGCAGAAAATAACGCTGAAAATATTTCGCAGTCAACTCAAGATGTAGTCGATATGTTTTCTTCTATACACAATGTTTCTACTTATAATTGGGCCGATATTAGAGATTTACAAGTTAATGAATATTCTGAGGGAAATTTAAACGACGGATATGTCATTTATGATTCTGCTGATCCTGAAACTGGGATCTATGTTTCTTATCCTAAATTTCGTACAGAATTCGGAACAAACATCAGTTTTAAACATGGTTTATGGAATGGAACCAGCTATGAAAAGCGGTTAAAAGTAATTAACCTTCCTGTTCTGAAATCTCATTCTAATTATGGGGTTACAGGATCCTTGAAGAATTATATGGGCGTGCAATCAGAAGAAATAAATGGAGGATTAGCCAATGGTCACACTTCTATTGCAACAGGTGGGATGGGAACATTAATGGTAGAATTAGGTTTACCCACACTTAATATTATTGATGCAATATGGGTGAATGCAAATCCCTATCCTGATATCTACTGTGGACCTTCTACAGGTTTCTCTATGGCTACTAGAGTTAATACGATTATTGCAGGGGTTGATCCAGTTGCTCTAGACCATTGGGCAGCTAAATATATCCTTATTCCAACAGCAAACTTTATCGGATATGATGATATTCATACTCTAAACCCTGAGAATACTGAGAGGAGTGGCTTAACTGAAGCATTTGGTGTTTGGTTAGATTTGACAAAGGATGAAATATTGAATAGCAATTTTAATGTCACCATTGATGAGAATCGCATGAATATTATAACAAACTCATTCTCATTCAGTTCCCGCTCATCAAATGTACAAACGTCGGGTTTTGAGGTGACTTATTTATTGATAGTTTGTTTTTCTTTGCTTTTCTTAAAATATTTGCGAAAAGGAAGAAGGAGAACCATCTAGAAAGAATAGGTCTATGTTTACAATTCTCTTATTTCATTCAGAAGATTTGAGACTTCTTGACTCTTAGATTGAATGAGAGCAATGTTTTCATCTTTTTCCTCTGGAGTAAGACGACCACTCTCAATTAAAGATACTGCAGTGAGTAGAATCTGAAGAAGATTTCCTACATTGTGTGAGTATTTATCCTTGAGTTGAAATTTGTCATCCGCAATAATTCCTCGTTCTAAATAGATGAACAACATAAGAATTAATACCGTCATTGTTATAGAAAGCGAATAGTTGATAATAACCGCCCCATTATCTACTGTAAAATATAAACCATAGCTAAAATCCTCAACAACAAAACTTGATACTACTACAGCACCAATGGTAAATATTGCACTTCCGATGGTTAGGTAAAAGAAAATCACACCTTTACTGAATACTTTTAGCATTTGTTTGTTTGTTTTTGCTACTCCAATCAAAATAATTACATAAGTAAGTAAATGTAACAAAACAGCTATCAGTAAAGCCAATATATGGCCACATATGAGATTAAGCAAAGAGGGAATGATTAGATAAATAATTGAAATAATAAAAACAAATTTCCCTGACAGTGTGTGAAAATAGGAGATGACACCTAGAAAAATAAGAAGTAAGCCTTCTCCAGCAAAGCTTGCATTTAAAACGAGAAGAAAATCATCTTGAAATGTAAAATTGTCATATATGATGGGTAAAACACCAGCTATCACCCACAAACTCCACCCAGCAATTATGGTAAGGAACCTTTTCTTTTGAATACTATAGAAGAGATCAAAAGAGATCCCTAAACCAATTAACCGAATAATAGTTAATAGAATCAAGCTATACAAAGCCAGAGTATTCAAATTTCTCACCCGATGGATACTCATAATACGGAATATTCAAGATAAAAAGAAAGCTATAGAAAATCTTTCTTAAATCGAAAAAATGTTACTCTTATTTATCTTGATATACCATAACGAGTCTAATCTTCCTTAAGAAATTCAATTAGTAAAGGAATAACTTTCTCTGGATGAGTATAATGGGGAATATGACCACTATCTTTTATTGAATGAAATTTAATGTAAGGAATGATTTCTAGTGCAACTTTACTGGTTGAATACGGAATTGTTTGATCTTCCTCACCCCAAAATAGCTGCATAGGGAGGTTTGTCCTAGCAACTTCTCTATAAACTTCACCAAACCCAGAAAGTGGGATATTTTGAATGGTTGAGATGATTGCTCGTTTAAATCCTTTATATTGGAATTGCTGCTTGTATAGATCTAAATACTCGTTAATCTTTTCATAATTATAGAAATCTGGACGTTGCCCGTCAAGTAAGCGCTTATGGGTTATGAATACTCTTAGAATAAGACCATTTAGTACTGGAATTCTGAGGATTGATGGATAGAGACTTTTTTCTGTTGGAAAACCTGCAGGATCAATAAAACTTATTTTTTTTACTAATTCAGGATGTTGATGAGCAAAATTTATGCAAATAATGCCTCCCATTGATAACCCTACCAAGTTCACTTGTTTTTGGGTTAGATTTAGAGTTTTTAATAAGTCAATAAGCTGTCTATCAAATAAATCGACATTATAAGGAGTTAAAGGGCGATCAGATGTCCCTCGACCAAACAAATCATATCTTAATACACGAAATCCATTTTTACTCAATGCTTCAAAGGGAGGATCCCAAATGAAGGAAGGACTAGAAAAACCATGGACTAATACTACCACATCACCTTCCTCTGGTCCTTTTAATTCAAAATGAGTTACCCCATCCCTTAATTTAATAAATTTTCTTGGTAAATTTTTACGAACTGTATCGGTAATATCAATTGTTTCGTATTTCATTAATTTTCCTCAATTTTTCAAATAAGTAAGGATATCTATTACAATTGTATCTAAAGATATTCCATTTTCTGAAGATGCTGTTAAATTTATTATGTTTGATTTAAGGTTTTGGTCTATCATTATTCATAACCACCAAGATCAAAGATGCTCAAATCGGTGTTAAATTTCGATAGATATAAGAATCACTATATCCGTACAGTAGGCTAGTTCATTGAAAAACTCTTTAATTGAAAATTTGTGATAAAAATGAAAGTTAAGCAAAACTTTAGGATGGTTGCTCTTCTTGGTATTGTACTGGGAGCAACTATTATGGTTCTATTAACATTTGGCGCTGGCCAATATGCAAACGCTTCTTCAGGCGAAATTCAGACCCCCAGCTTTAATTCGGTTGTTATGTACCTATCCTATGAAGGAATAGATGGAGAATCATTAGATCCAGATGGAGTTGAATCATCAGAAGTATATGGGTATTCTCATAGTATAAGTAATCCGTACGACCCCGCCACTGGAGAACTCACTATTAAACAACATTCTCCGCTTCGAGTAATGAAACCACTGGATAAAGCGTCTCCTAAACTGCAAGAAAAATGTGTTACAGGCTCAGTTATTCCTACAGTGACTTTAAAATTGTATTTTAAAATAGATTCAGTATTTAAGAAATTCCTAGCGATTGAATTAATAAATGCGAAGATCACTTCCTATCAAGGATTTGGGACCGTAAAAGTCAGCGAACTTCCCAAGGAGACCGTTTCTTTCACCTATGAAACAATCAAAGTAACTTACACTGAATATGATGATGCAGGAAATTCTAAGGGAAACGTTGAATATCAAGATAATTGGATTTCACAACCACCAGGCTAATGTGAAGTAATATGAGGCGTAAACAGGCAGTATTTATCTTTCTTCTGTTAATCCTCGCCTTCTCGATGAGCTTTGCCAGAGGAGAAACCCACGAGCAAGATATTTCACTTCTACAAATAGTACATACTGGTTCAAACCTCCTGATTACTTTGGATTATGATATTTCTGCAGCTCCAGGTAGAGGAGAAACAGAATCATTAGTTCTATTGATTCTACTTGCACTACCAGAAGGAGAATTTCAACCAACGGTCGGATCTCTACTATTCATACGTACAAGTTCAGGAAACAGATTATTGTATTGGATACTGGATGATCCTTTCTTTTCTTCAGAATTATGGGAACAAGGAATGGAACATGTCCATTTTCAAGTTGATTACAAAGAGCTTTCGATAATATTTATCGAATCCCCCGAAATGGAAAATCCAAACGTCAAAATATTATTTTTTGCTAAACTTTTGGATATAGGAAACGTAAACAATACAGTTACAGATTTTCAACCGATTCTAGAGTGGTTTAAAGCCGATTTAGAGTTCATTGATGGTACTAAAATTAGTGAAGAACCAACGACAACTATTACCAGTGATGGAACTGAAACCAATAATATACCAACGACAACTACCACTACTACAGCAAAAGTAACCCAAGGGTTTCAAATACTGCTAAGTGTGGGCCTGTTGATCTTTATAGGATTAAAAAGAAGAAAACATGAATAAAACACGAAATTGAAGGATTAGAGGGAAATTTCCCCCTAGTCTTATCCATTAAGGTGAAGGTGAGTTTTTTTCCCTTTACTAGTTTGTATTGATTTATACCCAAATTCAAATCTATTGGTGTAACGAAAATAATATCGATTCATTTAAGAAAATTATATGTAATATGCAGCTTGAGAAACATTGAAAGACTACAAAGCTTACACCGAGGAGGATTGGAGAAAGCTTCTTACAAATGAACAGTTTTACATACTCCGTGAGGCTGGAACAGAGCGAGCATTCACAGGAAAATACAATAATCATGATGAACCTGGAATTTATCTCTGTGCGGGATGTAAAACCCCACTGTTCGAATCAGATACAAAATACGCAAGTAGCTGTGGGTGGCCCAGTTTTTTCGACATTGACAGTAATGTTATAGAATTGAGACAGGATAGTTCTCATGGTATGATTCGAACTGAAGTTGTGTGTAACTCATGTGGTGGGCATTTAGGACATGTTTTTAACGACGGTCCAAAACCAACAGGCTTAAGATACTGTATAAACTCAGAAGCTTTAGAGTTTAAATCTAAATAAGGATTATAGGTTTTTGATCTCCTTTCTGTTTTTTATACACATCAATAGGAAGCCCTCGATACGTAGTGAGGTAAACCCCTATCATGATGATGAAGAAAATACCCACAACTACGATGAACAAATCAATAGTCATACTATCACAACGAAATTCTAGAACTAGAGACGATTTTTCCTTGAACTTTTTGGGAGTAGAGAGTCTACAAGAAACAACCTTTACTTAAATGTATATATTTCTTATTTCAAAGTTATTAAGACTTAAATTAGTTAATTCCTACAAATAAAAAACTATTTTGAAGTTCTTTTTCTTTGGAATCATACATCTAATAGCCCTCTAAACCTTGGTAGTCTTTTTTTGTTGAAAATAATCATAGAAGGTACGTTTGTGAGGTGCTGTTCAGTGCTTATCTGGCAAAATTTGTAGATAGAAGCGATAGACTACCACTAAACTAACTATAGTGCTAGAAGAGACAATAAAAAATCCCAAAATCCATAAATTAAGGATCATTGTAAATACAGCTAGAATAAGGACATTTATTAAGAAAAACATCAAGAAAAATACATTTGGGACAAGTTTATTTCCTACCAAATAATGATTCATGATAACTCGTAGAGGAATACTTCTAATTCTTTCATATTTTTCTACTAATTGGTACTTATTTCCTTCAACTTGTTTAATAACATTATTTTCAAGTAGTTTTTGTAAATGCCAATGCGTACTACCCACACTGCTTATATTAAGATTTCTTTGAATTTCTCGAACTCCTAAAGGTTTATTTTCAGTCTTTAGGTGAAGAAAAATGGAGGATATGTGATTATTTACAAGGATTTCCTCCAAGTTCTTTTCGTTCTCTGCTATTTGTTCCATAATACAAACCTCTTTAGTAGTAATAAAAGCATTAAAATAACCCTAGAAAGCGCGTTTTTAAGGGATTATCCCTTGCAGATGGAGTTGTATCTTCAGAAGTAAATGCTAATGCACGAACTTCAATTCCTACCATGTAAGAACGTGATATAAAACGATCCGTTGAAAAATGTACTTCTAGTCGGCTACCATTGATAGCTACCTCAGATTGATAATTCTTTTCAATACCATCTTTCACGTCGTTATTGTATACATGAGCAATATCATCATTCGGGGTTTTAGCGACAATAAATAGCTGATAAGTAGCGCTTAGATTAATCTCTGTGACGACTTCCAGATATAAAACAACTTTCTTGTTCAGTTTGTACGAACCGTATTCCACAATATTGATGCAACTGATATTTACATCCTCTGTGGCATCGGATAGTTCAAATTCAAACTGATGTTGTGGTATAAAAACCGTGGAGGGGTCTATTATGTATGCAGCCCCAATTGAAGCTGTTACCACGACAACAGTTACCAAAATAGATTTCAAATAAGAATTTAATACAACTCTCATTTTAATTACCTCATAGATAAGATTTTTGTTGCGAATGGTACGAAATTTTGACTCTTTATATAACTACGGTCTGAACAAGAGTGTACATATCCTGAACAGTTTTTTCTGTAAATGTTCAGGCTCTAAACACCATTTAGTTAACATTGAAAGCGTAACTTTATCCTGATAATTAAATATTAAATCAATTTCTTTCTCTTCAGATATTAATTTTGATCTTTTATTGGTTTATCTTCGATATATTTGAGTGGAATTATGAGAATTAAAAATTCTAAAAATATAATTAAATTATACAAAGAATCAGTTAAAAAGGCTAAGCCTAGCAATATAAAGAGAAAACCTACATACTCTGGATTACTCAGGTAGGAATAAATTCCCTTAAGTATTATCTTATTCTCTATATCATAAAAGAAATTATAATGAAGTGACCTAACCAATCCTAGTGTTAAATAGCCTAATGTACCAATAATTATTCCTATCACTAAGAAGATTCCACCTAATAATGAAATTGGTTGAAAATTATGTAAAACTGGATGATCAGATAGTTGAAATGCCACAATCATTAATCCATTTATAGACCAAAGAGTCATTGATATAAAAGAGTGAAAAGTAAAAGCTTTTGTTTTAAGAATTTTGGTTAAGACTTTCTTTTCATATTCAAAATATAAAACAATAATATGATAGCTCAGATTGATAAAAATAAATAGCATTAATATGATTAAGAAATCCATGAAGAAATTTCACTTTTCCTTGATATAATAACATTTCGCGTTTTGTTAGGTTTTGTTATTATGTTCTACAGATACGAGTTAAAAAACTACAGGATCAAACCAGGAGTATAAAGGAACATTCTTCACTTCTTCCTCATTCTTTGATAAATTATTTGACCTAACTTCATCACATCCACTTTCATCACTTTGAATATATAGTCAAAAATTAAAAATTTTTCAGCTTACCTTTGATAGATACATTCTTATGAGTTTATAGGGATAAAATCTCCAGTTTACATCAAAATATATGACGAAACATGACTAGATTTGTCGGACAAAAAAAATTGCTTTTTCAGGTCACGACGGGATGAGTCACACATCCCCTATCCAGCAGGACAGAACAAGAAGAACTTGAACCGACCTTTAGGACTACTTG
>JAEOSP010000172.1 GCA_016840305.1 Candidatus Hodarchaeota archaeon | reverse complement strand
GATCTAGTAGCAGAAAAAGTATTGCATCCTGACTGTTCGAAAATATTCCGAATAAAAAAAGAAACCCCAGATGAAAAAATATTACGTTTGCATCATCATCAAGAAGAGGCTGTACGATTAGCAAAAGAAGAAAAAAATTACGTTCTTACAACTGGTACTGGATCTGGGAAATCGCTGGCTTATATTATTCCTATTGTAGATTTTGTACTTAGGAATGGAACAGGTAGAGGAATAAAAGCGATAATTGTCTATCCAATGAATGCTTTAGCTAATAGTCAATTGGGAGAACTTGATAAATTCATAAATATAGGGTTCCCAAATAAAAAAGGGCCGATTCGTTTTGAAAGATTTACAGGGCAAGAATCTGATGAGCAGAGAAATCAAATTCGATCAAATCCTCCAGATATTTTATTGACTAACTATGCAATGTTAGAGTTGATGTTGACAAGACCTGAAGATCGACAAATGATAACTCAGGATGCTCAAGATTTGCGTTTCTTTGTATTAGATGAATTTCACACCTACAGGGGGCGGCAAGGTGCTGATGTTGCTATGTTGGTGAGACGTCTGAGAGATGTTGTGAATTCGGATAGTTTACAATGCGTAGGTACCTCAGCTACATTGGCTAGTGGAGGATCTTTCGATGAACAACAAGTCGATGTAGCCAAAGTTGCTACAACTTTTTTCGGAACAAAAATATATCCGGAAACAATTATTGGTGAAACTCTAACCAGGGTTACTCGAGAAAAATCACTAGATAACGAAGAATTTATTAGAGATTTACGTGCAAGATGTAATGAATCGGAAATTATAATTCCCAAAACATTTGAAGATTTTATTTTGGATCCAATTGTCACTTGGATTGAATCAACTTTTGGAATAACACACGAGGAATCCTCTGGCAGATTGATAAGAGCTAATCCAATAAGCATCACTGGCAAAGATGGCGCTGCAGAATATCTATCCGAACTAACCGGATCTACTATCGATAAATGTACGAAGATAATCATCAAATGTTTAATGATGGGGTATGTGATTGAAAATCCAGAGACCAAGTTTCCTGTTTTTGCATTTCGTTTACATCAATTTATAAGTCCAGGAGACACTATTTACGCTACTCTTGAAGATCAATCTGAGCGTCATCTAACTGTAAACAACCAACAATATAAACCAGGTGATAGATCAAAGATTTTATTGCCAGTTGTTTTTTGTCGAGAATGCGGACAAGAATACTACAGTGTTCGAAGAGTGGAAGCTATAACTAATAATCCTGGACATTATTTGCCAAGAGATTATACAGATTTCATAAGGGGAGACGACGATCAGCCTTCTTATCTATACCAAAATGAGAATAATCCATGGCCAAAAGATATAGATGAAATAATAGATCGGCTTCCTGATGATTGGATAGAAAGTTATCAGAGTGATTTTCGTATAAAACGTGGTCCGCGGAAAAATTTACCAAATCATGTAAAAGTAAGAGCTGATGGTATTGAGTCTGATGAGGGAAGCGAATATGTGCTAATAAATGCTCCTTTTAGATTTTGTTTAAACTGCGGGGTTGCTTATAGCAGTCGCTTGAGATCAGATTACACTAAATTGACTGGTTTAAGTTCAGGGGGAAGGAGTACATCAACAACAATTTTGAGTTTAGCTGTAATAAGGCAATTACAGGAGGAAGGGTATTTAGAACCTAAAGCTAGAAAGTTGCTAAGTTTTACAGATAATCGCCAAGATGCTGCCTTACAAGCAGGTCATTTTAATGATTTTGTGGAAACTAGTTTGATTAGAGCTGCTTTATTTAGGGCTGTTGTCGACGCTGGTGATAGTGGTTTGCGCCATGATGAACTAACACAGAAAGTATCAGCGGTTTTAAATTTACCTATTGAATTTTATGCTAGTGAACCAGATGTGAGATTTGCTGCTAAAGAAGAAACTGATGCAGCTTTACGAGATGTTTTAGGTTATAGGCTATATCGAGATTTACGGCGTGGTTGGCGTATAACCTCACCGAATCTTGAGCAATGTGGTTTGCTGAAAATCAAATATTTAGCTTTAGAAGAAGTTTGCAAAGATTTTAATGTTTGGCAAGGAAAACATTCAGCTTTAGTTACAGCCTCACCTGAGGTAAAAGAGAAAATTTCGACGTCTTTATTGGACTATATGAGGCGTGAGTTAGCTATTCAAGTGCAATATCTTGAATCTCAGGATCAGGATAGAATCCGTCAAAGAAGTTCCCAAAGGCTATGTTCTCCGTGGGCAATAGATGAAAATGAGAAACTAGAAGTTGCCTCAATACTTTTTCCCAGGTCTAGAAGAGAAGATGATTATGGAGGAAATGTATTTTTGTCCCCACTGGGTGGATTCGGTTTATATCTAAATAACCCAAATACGTTTGATAATTATTCTAATAAATTAGATTTATCTGAACGCCACCAAATAATAATTGAATTACTTGACGCTTTACGTATTGCTGGTATCGTAGAGATAGTTGCTTCGCCTAAAAGTGATGATGAGTTGCCAGGATTCCAATTAAAAGCAGCTGCATTAATATGGACAGAAGGTGATGGTGAGAAGCCATTTCACGACCCTATAAGAATGCCCCGGGTATCAATTGAAGGTGGAAGGACGAATAAATTT
>JAEOSP010000171.1 GCA_016840305.1 Candidatus Hodarchaeota archaeon | reverse complement strand
GCTACATATGGATCAAATCCTGATAGCTCTGACCAATATGCACTGTAAGTTTGCTTAGCAAAGAGAGGATTTAATGCCAAGATATTATCCATATAATGATTTTGCCAATCCCAATAGTGTTGTAATCTTTCATTTGTGAAAGGTGGCATCATTATTGCTCCTTCTTGGATATACCATTCATTTATTCCAGTTCCTAAATCATCATCCCAATCCATGCTTGTGTGGTAACCCCAAACATTTAATGACCCATTTTCATTGTAGACACCAGTGAAATCTGGATCAATATAACTTATTGATCCTGCTAATCCAAAACAAGCAATATCAAAATCTCTGAAAGCTATCAGTTCACCAGGAAACCTTGGGCTACATTGTACAATTAAATCAAGATTAATTCTTATTCTCTCTAATTGCTGTTTTAGCATATTAAAATAATCAGCACGAACACCACCTGAATAACCAATGGGAAGTTTTGCTACTATTGTAAAAAATGGTTCAGTATCTACTGCTACAATATTTTGATATGATATTGAACCACCAAGAACTATTAATATAGGAAAAATAGCAATAACAAATTGTTTTGATTTTACTTTCCTCACCCTTCAACCATCCAGTAATGCATCTACCAAAGCAATGTAAACCACGCAGGTTTATATAAGTTTTTACTAAATCATTTTAAGTTTCTAAATAATGTATAACGTATGTCTTTTATTAATAATAATGGCGTAAAAATAAGCTATACATTAATTGATGAATGCGATGGGGATTATTTACTTTTACACACAGGACGCAATTCCACAAAGGAAGCTTGGGTAGAATTAAGTTACACTGAGGAATTAAAGAAACACTGGAAAATCATTCTTATTGATCCTCGAGGCCATGGTGAAAGTGATAAACCAAGGGATTTGGCGAAATATTCGTTCTCCTTAATGATTGAGGATGTTATTGCTTTGCTCGATCAATTAGAAATTGAAAAAATCCACTTCTTTGGTTACTCACTAGGCGGACTTGTAGGTTGGAAATTAGTCGAACACTATCCTGAGAGACTACTCTCCTTAATTGCCGGTGGTAGTAGAATTAAACGACCTATTGATAGACCTAACATCTTCAGTGTTTTGACTCATTTACAAGAAGGTCCTGTTGAAAATCCTGATACACCAAATGAACATTATGATCTTGAAGAATTCTTACCAACTATTAAATTACCAGTATTAACTTTTGTTGGTGACAAAGATACTTCATGTTATCCTTTTGTTGTTGAGTATTCTAAGTTAATTCCAAATTGTAAAACCTTCGTTTTGCCTGGGTTAAATCATCCCCAAACTATGGGAGATAAAGAACAAGTTCTTCCGAGAGTTATAGCGTTTCTTCAAGAGTATTCAACAAAATAAGAATTAGCAGATTTGATTTTTTTAAGAGATGTTGTACATCAAAGTATCATGAGAAGAGAATTAATTAATTGACAAACTTTTAAAATGATGTCTTTCTTTTAAATCTGTCTTTAATCGAGGAAAGTGCATGATGAGTATTAATAAGTCAAAAACGCAAAATTCCTATGTAAAATGGTTTTTTGTTCATGTCTTGAATCATAAACTGCAATTCACATTAAATTTCATAGGGATTATTGCAGTCTGTCTCACACGGACGTTTATCCCTAAATACATAGGAACGATAACTGATTCGATTATTAACCAAGATTTTTCCAGATCGCTCTTATATACGATTTTGATTCTTCTAGGTTTTTACTTCCTCACAAATATTTTGGAATACACTACTTGGATGATTGGACACCAATTAGGTTCCAAATCTGAACAATCTATGCGAAAAGAGTTCTTTGAGAATGTTCAGAATAAACCCCTTAGTTTTCATGATGGCATAAAAACAGGTGATTTACAAGCGTTAGCAACCAATGATCTCCGGGTAGTTAATACTTTAATTGCACACGGATCATTTTACATTTATCCCTTTGTTCAAACTATTATTACTCTTATTCAAATTAATACTTTTAATTGGATGATGGGATTGGTTCTTGTACCTTTTTTGGGATTATATGTCCTATTTGTTTTGCGTTATCGTAAACATTTGCTTCCTTACTCAAAAGCGTCTTTAACCAAGCACGCAGCGGTAACGGTCTCTTTACAAGAAAGTTTGAATAGTGTAAAAGTGGCAAAGGCTTTTACTGCAGAGGAGTTCGAATATAAAAAGTTTAGAAAGTCG
>JAEOSP010000170.1 GCA_016840305.1 Candidatus Hodarchaeota archaeon | reverse complement strand
TCATTGAATGTCCAATTAAGTGTTATATCGTCTGTTGTATAAACAGAAATCGGAGATAAAGTTACATTTAAGGCAATTGGAGGGGAATTAACTATGAGTAATAAACCAACAAACTCTGTACTTGTATAATTGCGACCTGCCCAGTTAGTTCCATCAGAAGGTCTGATAATTACATAGATCATATCTCCCTTAATGAAGTGCTGACTTGCTAAGGAAGTGGAATTTTCTGTTTCAGAAATTAAAATACCATTCTTGTACCACAATATTAAAGTTTCATTAATGGCAAGAGGATCTTCATCATAATCAAAGTAATTAAAGAAGAAGAATAAATCATCAGTTGTTGTAGGATACTCATTTGACCATTGAAAACCTAAGACTTGAGGATAGCTGTTTCCAATTGTAATCGAGGAGGAATTAACCCAATTACCATAGTAACCATAATTGTCACGGGGACGGATACTTACCATCCATTGATCATCTCGCTGAAGATAATAGGAGCTAACAAATGATTGAGTGAGGTCAGATTGAAGTTCCCATCCCATTCCTGGATTGAATTTGTACCAACGATATTGAGCTCCAAGAATCACTGTAATGTTTTGATATACGAGGTTTTCATCATTAACCACATTAACATCGAAGATTGATGGGCTTTCACCTGAATCAATGTCGTAAACAAGTGTTGAATAATTAGTATATAATGAATAACCTGCTGTATAAAGCCGAGATCCATCAGGATGATCAGCAAGAATTGTCGGAAGACTTAAAGTCGTATTGATCTGAGGTGCGGTATTTCCTACTTGAATCTGTTTACCCACACCCGATTGTCGAGAAGTATCAACAGTAACTCCTTTATCCGTACTGGTATCATCATCATCGGGAGTGATTTCTACCCAAACGAGATCCCCTGCTGCAAACTCTGATTCAGATAAAGTAATAGTTCCAGGTTGGAAAATAAATGGAGGAGTAATGTGAAAAATCACCCATATTATATCTGAAATGTCTGGATCGCCATCCGCATCTTGGAAGTCATAAGATACTACAATGGGGTTTGTAGTAGTCTGTCCTCCTGAAAGAGTAATATTCTCAATAATTGGTTCAGAATTCTTGATATCAGATACAAAGGAGTTAGAAAGGAGGGACCAAGCAACACCATCGAAAATTTGACTTTTAAATCGCCATTCTTGATTTTTCAGAGTGAATGTTGCTGGGACTTCTGTGAGATTTTCCAGTAAGGATTGTTCAACAAACGGTCCACCTGATCGATTCTCCCAAGTGATTTTATAGTCAACTATTGCATCTCCATCTGCATCATAAGTCGACCATGTTGCAACTAATGAACTAGTCGTTACTAAACCTAATGATGGTCCAATAATTTCAGCAGAATCAGCTACAATAATGGGAGCTGTATTTGTAATCAAAATACTACCATTCAACCATGAGGCAACGTCAGTTCCATCAGAAACTCGAATGGATACATTCCACCGTTCCCCTTTCACCAAAATGGCCCCATCAATTATTTTCAAATCGTTATATGTTTCTTGGGGGAAATTATTCCTAAACCATAGGATATTCGTACCAGTTTCTGAATCACTATTAACATCATCATATACGTATGAAACACTTAGATCGACATTCTTTTTAGGGTCAGACGGATTGAATACCAAGGTACTAGCAGTTGGAGCAGTATTTTGGATGGTTCTAACAATAGAGCTTTTTACATTTCCATAATCAGTGCCATCAAACGGAGTTACCTCAAACCACCAATTTTCACCCTTTTGAGTGGCAGAGGAGGGAATAATAGTTAGATTTTCATAAATCGTTTGTTCTATTCCGTTCTTAAACCATCGAATACGTGACACACCCTCTGTATCCCCTGCAATAGTATCTGGATCAGAAAATACGTAATTAGCTGTTAAATCATTACCTGTTTTTGGATCGGTAGGTGTAACATTCAACGAACTTGCTGAAGGTTCAGAATTTCCAATTGTAACATTGAGGGGACAACCAACCCATACTCCAAAGTCGATTCCATCTGAAGGCCTTACTTTGAAGTGCCACTCTTGGCCTTTCATTGTATTAGCAGCTGAGATACTATTTGAATCATTCAAGGACCCTTGAAGAACTCCATTCAGATACCAGACGATCTTGCTTCCAGATTCGCTATCTCCATCAATATCAGAAAAAATGTAACTAATAGTCAAATCATTCTCAGTTATAGGGGATGAGGGGGTAATTTGTAATGTATTTACCTCTGGAGCTATATTACCAATTGTAACATTTATAGGAACACTTGCTAATTGACCAAAGTCTGTACCATCTCGAGGACGAACCTTTACGTGCCAGATCTCACCTTTTGCAGTTGCAAAGGATGGGAGAGTCTGAAGACCGTTGTAGTCAGGCATAAGAATTCCATTACGGTACCAATAATACAAAGAATTAGATTCATTGTCACCTGTGTCTGAATCAACAAAGGTCCAGTTTATAAATAAGCTATCAGTAGTAATTGGTAATGTAGGGGTAATATTAAGAAATTGAGCTTCAGGGGGGTTATTCGGAGGAACTCCAATGCTTACTGAAGGTGAGCTTTCACTGGTACTGTAATTTGTACCATCAAAAACACGTATAACGAAATACCATGTGTCTCCAACACCAGTATTGGTTGAACCCACAGTTAGAGTATGATTGAGAAGGACTTGCAGGTAAAACGCGGATTCAGCTTGACCTTTTCTATACCAAAAGATTTCTCTAGATGCATTAACTTGAGGATCATTATCTGCATCTGCATAAACATAGCTTCCTACTAGATCATCATCATCACTAATCTGAGTAGGCCCATTAAATCCATTCAAACGGACATCAGAAGCTGTGGGTGGAGAATTCTTTATTGTGGTATTTGATGAGAGGTCTAACCAAGTACTATAGGTCGTTCCATCGAAAACGTGTACCTTTACATGCCAAATCTGACCTTTAGTTAAATTTCCTGATTGAACAAGGATTGAATCATTTAGCTGACCTTGTAAACTTCCATTCATATACCAGAGGATTTCATAGCTGCTTTCAAGATCAGTATCCGCATCGAAATAATCATAACTCACGAACAAATCATCTGTGGAATCAGGTAAGGTGGGATTAATTGCTAAATTACTAACTGTTGGAGCAGTATTTCCTATGCTAACATTCAAAGGACAGTTATACCAGATCCCATCATCAGTGCCATCAGAAGGACGAACTTTGAAGTGCCATATTTGTCCTTTAGTAGTATTTCCTGATTGTACATCTGTAGATCCATTCAAGGTTCCCTGAAGTACCCCATCCTTATACCAAATGATAAGAGTACCACTCTCTGTATCTAAATCTGCATCAATAAAGTCATAATCAGCTGTCAAATCATTCCCTGTGACTGGATTGCTTGGTGATAGATCTAAATTATTTGTTATTGGAGCAGTGTTTCCAATAACTATTGTAATTGCCTGTTTTAAGGTACCATAACCAACTCCATCGCTGGGTTCAATAGTAAAGTACCAATTTTCACCCTTGAGTGTCAAACTAGAGTCTACAGTTGTTGAATCATTCAAAGCAGTTTGGAGAACTCCATTCTTATACCAGCGAATCAATGAACCTGATTCAGAATCCCCGTCTACATCGGAGAAATAATAACTAGCATTTAATATATCCCCTGTTAATGGACTAGCGGGAGTTATTGCGACAGATGTTGCTACTGGAACACTATTTGCGATTGTCACATTGGTAGAAGTAATCCAACCAG
>JAEOSP010000169.1 GCA_016840305.1 Candidatus Hodarchaeota archaeon | reverse complement strand
TCCTGGGATCAATCCTTTATCGCCAGAGAATTATCTATGTTTTATCACAGGAATTTTAAGTGCTACTAAAGTCCCTTTTTCTGGTAGGTACATCGTCGCTGGAAAATCTCCATTAACTAACACTTGGGGAGAAGCAAACTCGGGGGGACGTTTTGGGCCGGAACTAAGAAAAGCAGGGTTTGATATCTTAATTCTTGGAGGTAAGGCAGAAAAATTATCTACTATTATAGTTACAAATGATAAAATTGAGATTAAACCTTCCCCTCAGCTTAAGGGATTAGATTGTACGGAAACAGAGGATATTATGAAGGAGGAATATGGAAAAAAGGTACAAGTAGCAAGTATTGGATTAGCAGGGGAAAATTTAGTTCTTATAAGCGGAATTGTTACAGATAAAGGGCGAATCGCTGCACGATGTGGATTGGGTGCAGTTATGGGATCGAAGAATCTAAAAGCTATAGTTGTAAGAGGTACAAAGTCTATTCCAATTGCTCATCCAGAGGACTTACAACAACTAAGAAAACTTGTTAATAAACGTATAAACAAAGGAATCTCTCCTTTGATGAAACCGAGCTTAAACATTTCCACAACTTTATCACCATGGTTACGTCGTTTTCGAATTAAGAATTTTGGATCAATGGCTCCAAGTAATATGGTAATTGAAGGTTATAAAAAGTGGGGTACATGTGCTGGCAGCGCAATTGCAGTTGAAACGGGGGATGCGCCTGTGAAAAACTGGTCAGGTTCATATAAGGATTTTCCGCTTAAAAAAAGTGAGAAAATCACAGGTGGTAATGTTACTAAATACCAGATAAAGAATTATGGATGCCATAGCTGTCCTATGGCCTGTGGTGGAATTATGAACTATTCTGATGAACGATATAACATTGAAGAAACGCATAAGCCAGAATATGAATCTCTTATTATGCTTGGAGCAAATTTACTGAATGATGATATAGGCTCTATTTACCAATTGAATGAATACTGTAATCGCCAGGGTTTGGATACCATTGCCGCCGGGTCGCTACTTGCTTACACAATAGAAGCAATTGAGAAGGGATTAATAGCTGATTCAGAAATAGGAGATTGTAAAGTAACCTGGGGTAATCCAACTAATTATCAAAAACTTCTGGAGAAAGTTACGAATCGCGAGGGGTTTGGAGAAATTCTTGCTGATGGTCTATCTCGCGCAGAGAAGGAGATCGGGGGTGATTTTGGCATACACATTCAGAATCAGGCTCTGCCCGCACATGACCCACGATTTTCCAATAGCATGATAATTCCCTACAAGTTGGATCCTTCTCCAGGAAGACATACACCATTCATGGAGTTAATGATAGATTTATCCAAATTCACCAAGATATTTCCTGATTTGGAAAAGGATAAGCGGATTTCTGACTTCTACTGTTATCACCAAACCGTGTCATCAGTCGGATTATGTCAATTCGGTCTACTAACGGGAAATTTTCCTGTACTTGAATTCATAAATTTAGCCACAGGCTTGGAACTATCTGGTAATGATATTATTACAATTGGAGAACGTATTCATACTCTTAAACACCTATTCAACTTGAGAGAAGGGTTGAATCCGCTCAATTTCAATCTTCCTTCAAGAGTTATGAGTACTGCACTACAAGGACCGAACAAAGAAATTACCGAAACCGAAGAAGAAGAAATTATTCGTAGCTTTTTAATTGAATTAGATTGGGATACCACTACAACTAAGCCAAGTAATAACCGTTTGAAGCAATTAAACCTAGAACAGTTTGAGTAAAGTTGCATCTGTACCCATAATCTTTAAGAAATGAATAATTTGTTACTGTATAATACATATCTCAGAGTGATGAACAATGTCAGAAGAATACGTTGAAAGTGTAGAGAAATTTCGTCAGAACTTTTTTACCGAGAAATCAAAAAAAGCTTTTAGAAAATGGAATAAAACTATGTCCTTCGAGTTTACTGACCTAGAAAAAACTCTTTACTTCATTATCGAGGCAGGGGTACCAGGAGAAGTCATTGAAGGTGTACCTGAGAAATCTAACGTAAAGATAACGACAGATTCTGATTCTTGGGTGAAGATTATGACTGGTGAACTAGGTGGTATGAAAGCTTATACCGCAAAAAAGTTAAAGGTCAATGGCAGTATGCCTGACTTATTGAAACTACAGAAACTAATGAAATAGCTATTAGTCCTGAGGTTGAAGATTTTGAGTGATCTAGAATTAAAGGAATCATTATGTCACACTATGAAGGAGTTATACAAAGAGAAAATCCTAACTGATATTGGAGGAAATCTCTCATTTCGATCAAGTGAGGATCCTAATAATATTTTCTGGATTACTCCCTCAGGGATGAAAAAGGATTTGGTTGAGCCTAAACATCTCATTAAGATGTCTATGGAAGGAGAAGTATTAGATGAGTCAGAATTATCTCCTAGTGTAGAATGGCCAATGCATCTGCGAATCTATAAAGAGGATGAAGATTTTAATTTCATAGTACATTCTCACGCACCTTTAGCAACTGCTTTTTCTTTATTAGCTGTTCCCCCAAAAATACCCCCTTTAACTGCAGAATTAGGGTTCCTTGTTCCTGAAATTATCATTGCCCCATATAAACAGAGTGGTTCTGATGAATTGGGTGAATCAGTTGCAGAATTGTTATGGGATAGTTTAACTTTAATTTTAGAGAATCATGGAGTTATTGCTGTGAGCGAAGAGTCATTTCAGAATGCAGCAATAAAAACTCGTGCTTTAGAGGAGTATCTGCAACTTTATTTGAATGCTAAGAAATTTGGAGGCGAATTAAGACCGTTTCCAGGATTTGAATTGTAGAATATTCAGGATTTGAATAATAATGAATGGTTATTACCTCTCCTTAGACGCTGGAACTAGTGGATCCAAAGCTACCGTAATCAATGGGGATGGACTCATTAAAGGTTTTTCCAAAACCGCTTGGAGTCATCATTATACAATCCCAGAGGATCTTGACCTTTATGGCTGTGAATTTGACGCTGAATTGTTTTGGAATTTTCTACTCCAAGATACAAAACAAGCAATTAAAAGAGCTAATATCGATTCTAAAGATATTTTAGCAATCACAGCCACATCCCAAAGACATGGGTGCGTATTTTTAGATAAAAACGGTAAAGAACTTTACTCAGGACCTAATCGTGATGCAAGAGGTCTTGAAATAGATACAGAAGAATATATGGATAATGAAGAGCTGTTTGAAATAACAGGACATGGATTACCTTTCTTATTCTCACTTCCAAGATTACTTTGGTTTAGGGATAATGATGAAGATCTGTATAACAATATTAGCCATCTTCTCTCAATTGATGGGTGGGTAAATTATCGTCTTACTGGTAAATATGTAATCGATGATACTTCCGCGGCTGAAACACTCTTTTATGATATTAATAAGCGGAACTGGTCGAATAAGATTCTCTCTGAATTCGAAATTCCTGATTCAATTTTACCTGATTTTTTACAGTTCGGTCAAGTAATTGGTAATGTTCTCCCAGAGGTAGCTAAGCGTCTAGATCTCAATTCTCAGACTCTTATAGTCATGAGTGCTGCTGATACACAAGCTTCTCTCATTGGATGTGGAGCATTTGATAATGGATCTTTAGGTGTAGTAGCTGGATCCACTATGCCAATTCAAATGATAATTGACCAACCTATTGTCGATCCAGACCAAAAATTGTGGACTGGAGCTTTTGTAAACAATTTATGGGTAGTAGAATCAAATGCTGGATCTGCGGGGGATGTTCATAAATGGTTTGTCGAAGATATTCTTCAACAATTAGGCGTTCCAAACCCCTATGAAAAATTTGAATCTCTCGCTCTCTCACAACCTGTAGGCAGTAGAGGAGTGTTTGCGGATCTTGGACCCTCCATTTTTTCAGCCCAATCAATGGTTTCAGTTCCTGAAGGGGGTGGATTCACTTTTATTCCAATATCATATTCACTTGATACCCCTGCAAACATAGCTTCATTTGCTAGAGCCTTACTTGAAAATCTTGCCTATGCCGTAAGAGCGAATACAGAGCAAATTCAAGATCTGATCGTCAAATCTTTGAACAAAGTTCACCTAGTTGGAGGATTGAGTAGATCTAAAGCTTTTAATCAGATCTTAGCTAATGTCATGGATGTTGAAATACAGGTTTGTGTTCCAGAGGGGGCATCAGTAGCAGGATCACTTGCTGCAATGATTGGAACTGGCAAGTATCAAAATATCCAAGAAGCTCTGGGATTATTAGTTGACAACACTATCTATTATCCTCAAATAGATCAAGCTGAGGAGTATGACTTCTCTCTCTATCCAGAATGGAAGGAAATATTTAATAGATCTCGTCCAGAGGAATAAATGCCCCATAGCGTCAATTAAGGTCAGTAAAATGAAAATTTTTATCACATCACAATTCTATGAGTCAGGTTTAGCTAAGCTTCGAAATCTTAAGGATGTGGAGGTTGTTTATGAAAATTGGCGAGAGACTGGAAAGCTTTATTTTGATGAGGATGAACTAATTGAAAAGCTAAACTCATTAAATGCTGATATTTTCATTACAGAGACGGATGAAGTTGATACTAAAGTCATAGAACAAACTAATCTGAAACTAATTGGTTCAACGAGGGGAAATCCTGTTAATATAGATTCAGAAACTGCCAAAAATAACGGGATAACTGTAATTTATACTCCTCACCGGAATGCAGATGCGGTAGCTGATTTAACGGTTGCGCTTATGCTAATTCAAGCTCGCAAGATAATTGAAATTGATAGATTTCTTCGGAAAGGAGATTTTGATTTTTCAGATCTTGATGAAGATGGATTTGCAGAGTTTTTCAATAAATTCATGGGTATAGAACTAGGAGGACTTACAATTGGTATTGTAGGTTTCGGTCAGATTGGTCAACGAGTAGCTAAACGTTTACATAATGGATTTGGCTCAAAGATTCTGTACTTCGATCCATATGTACCCTCTGATCACCCAACAGTTGTAATGACAAATGCCTCCTCTGTTTCATTAGAATTTTTGATGAAAACATCTGATATGATTACTATTCATACTAATCCTACAGAAGAAACTGATGAACTAATAAGTGAAGACATGATAAAGTTAATGAAACCATCTGCTCATTTTTTCAACCTTGCACGATCCTATTGTATCGATGAGGATGCTTTGTATCAAGCAATAAAAGAAAAACGTATTGCTGGAGCAGGATTGGATGTTTTTGATGACGAGCCTGTTGATTCTGATAATATTTTTTTAGAGTTTGATAATGTTACAGTTATGCCGCATTTTGGTGGTAATACTCATGATGTTATCAGACATCAGACAGAAATGATTGTCAGTGATATTGTCAATTTTCTTGAAGGAAAACCATTGAAATTTGTCTGGGATGATTAATTATCTTTTAATATTACCTGGCAAATAGAAATTATAAGTTCCACGACGCATCCGTGTCTGTAAAAAGCGATCCATCTTTCTAACAGCTTGGAAAATAACCCAAATTTGACGATCGCCAAGAAATCCATTGTAGTATTTATCAACTTCGTCGTAGGTTATTGGTACTACTCCTAATTCAGAAACTTCATCATTGAAGAAATCATTAATAATATTCAAAAGCCCAGGGATGAGTTCTGATCTTTGTTCCTTGAATAAATTGGCTAAAAGATCAATTGTAACCAATCGGAAGTCAAAATAGCGATCTACAACTTCATCAAGAAATGCTGCTTCTAATGCCCATCTTAAAAATGAAGGAGCGCTTTTTAAAAATAGAATTGGCTCCATTGCATCAACATTATTTACACGGAACATAGGAGTACTTGTATCCAGATACAGGAGAGTATCAGTGTCTGAAATTGTAGGATTATCAGGATTGTAATCAGCCACAGCCCAGTTTGATATCTGGCCATCAATCCCTACCTGAAGGTTGGTTGAACGCTGATTGTATAACCAGATTTTAGATAACTTTTGAATTATCAAATGAACTAAAAGATAGATTTCTTCTTTTGTAATCTCTTGATGAATTATTCTATTTGCAATGGATAAAGGGTTTATCATTTGCTGGGCACAATAAAGGACAATAGTACCATCATTTGCTTCGACCCAAAATGTGTCTTCAGGAGGAACATTTATACTGAGTTTATTCAGAATCTTATGATAGAGTGTATAGGCCTTTATATGACGTTCAATCTGCATCTCATTATCAAAAATAGGAAGCCTTTTGTATGCTATTGGTTCCTTAGAACCCTTTAATTCGAAGACTAAACTAATTTCCCCATAACCAAGAATATTTACTGATATAGTTCCTTTTTCAGGGTTTAGTGAGTCAAAATTACTCTCAAATTGACGCAAAAGGGTAGTATCGATCTTCATGAGATATACCTCGTAGAAATCTTGTGAATTATCAAATGATAAAATAATATTGATAAAAATCTTTTTGATGAAGAGCATTTCAAAGTCTTCACTATGAGCTCTACTACTATTACATATTTTGGTCAATCCTGTTTCCTATTAGAGTATAATAATTCAAAATTATTAATCGATCCTCGCAAAAAAAGTCATAGTCAACTTGAAGCAGATATTGTTTACGCAACACACCATCATCCAGACCATACGGCTGGAATTGATATATTTCTTGAAATTAATTCCCCCTCTGCGATTTTAATTGGTAACACACAAGTTATAAATAAGTACTCGCAATTCAAAGATCAAACTATCACAATCAAAGATGGTGAAAGTCTTAAGAAAGGGATTTGGGAGTTTGAATTTATCAGTGGTAAGCATGGTTTCTTCCGTGGTGTAGAGAACATTGGCGTTGTAGTAAAAACTCCTTCATTTGTATTCGGACACCTAGGAGATAGTGTAAATTTCGAAGGTTTTACGAATTTAGACCTCGATATGCTAGCTGTTCCTATCGGAAGTATGTTTGCAGCCTCACCTAAGGGTGCCATTAAGGAATTAAAAAAATTCAAAAAACCTCTCCCAATCATTGTTCCGATGCATTGGTTGTGGAGGAGTCCAAAAGGTTTTTGTAAGAAGTTAAGTAAAGAATTTCCCCAGACCAAATGCATCGTTCCTATAAATGGGGAAAAAATCTCTTATTAACTCTAATCATTAATAGCCATTCAAAATAGGATTTGATAAAATGCGTATTCAATTAGTTTTTAATATGTGGGAAAGTCGTGCATTTATTGCTAAAGCAATTCTGAAGCATCCTGATATAGAAAAACATCTGAAGACTGGCACTATTGCAATTGGGAGAGGAATCACAAACAGTTTCATACTCCGAGAATTTCTATGGGCTACTGGTAACACTGAATTTGAAATTGATATTGACAATTACGTGGCAGGAGTTATAGATGGATCACTTTGGCAATCAAATCCAGATACAAGAACACCTGAAGTTGTGTTTCGTAATGGAAAACCGTTTTTTGAGTCTATAGCTAATGCTGTTGAATCTTGCGACATAGTAATAAAAGGTGGAAATGCTTTAGGAACAGATTGGGTAGCTGGTGTTTTAGTTGCACACCCTCAAGGTGGGACTATTGGGTCAGTTTATGCCATGTGTATTACAAGAGGAATAAAAATGATCGTACCAATATCTCTTGAAAAAATGGTTCCATTTCCGATTACAGAACTTGTCCCAAATTTGGGTGGTCAAAAAAATATTGACTTTGCCCGTGGTTTACCAGTAGGCCTATTTCCCATTGTAGGAGGAGAAATTTTCTCGGAAATTGATGCGACTGACTTACTTGGTGCAGTTGAGGTTTATCCAATTGGATCTGGTGGAGTATATGATGGTGCAGGATCAACAATATTTGAAATTTCTGGTATTGAATCCGAGGTTCAAAAAATTCTTGATATCTATGAACAAATTAAGGGAACTAAACCAACTAAAATTAATTTAAAACCGCGTTAGTTTTTATCCGTTTTCTAAATACAATTATGAAACCAATTTTCGAATTAAACGTGTTACTTTAGGTAAACCGTAACCTGTTTTCTGACTAGCG
>JAEOSP010000168.1 GCA_016840305.1 Candidatus Hodarchaeota archaeon | reverse complement strand
CACTACAAACTGTTAAATGATTTAACTCTGAAGCTGCTATTTGAAATGAACTTAATATCTTGCTAAAAAATTTATAATCTTTTGTATTTTTTGACTTTGGCAAATAATATAGCTTAAAGTAATATTCGTCTTCAATATGATATTTTGTAAATACTAAAATATCATCTGGTTTAAATTTTTCACCATTTTTATCAATTTCTTTATTAAAATAAATTCTACATTCATCTCTGGTTTTTTTTGGGTTTGGCAATGCATGTTTACTGTTGTGATAAACATAATTACAAAGATAGATTTTCTCCTTATTGTCAATAATATTTATTAACAAGTTGTCATTTAATTCCTGTTTACTAAGATAAGGGAAAAAAGAAAAATATTTTGAAGAAATAAAAATAAATCTTCCTGCTTGTTTAGCTTTTCCTTTTCTATATCCTAACTCATTACTAGTACATTTATGTATATATACTTCTTTTTGTAGCATTAGCCAATCCTTTTTTTATTCATATTGGTATTATGAAAAATCAAAATTATAAACACCTGCACCTTGAAGTGATACACTTATGTCAGTTCTTCCATAATACAGAAGAGGATACAAATCCTCTTTGATACGATAAACGATACTAAATGATTTATCTATGAGTCCTTAAAAAGCTTTTATTTTACAGACTCAACTATGGAGACAATCTTATTTACACACTCATCCAAATGCTTGTTAATATCATCTTCCCAGAATCTCAAAACTGTCCATCCGTCATCTTGCAGTTGTTTATTTACGATTTTATCTCTTTCTATATTCCTCTCAAATTTCTGAACCCAATATGCTCTATTAGTTTTGGGGATATATCGATCTTCCTGATAGAACTTTCCATGCCAGAATTCACTATCGCAAAACACTGCAATTTTTTTCACCTTAAAACATATATCCGGTTTACCATATACTTTTTTGCAGTTTTTTCTATATCGAATACCTTTATGCCATAATGCCATCCTGAGCTTTACTTCAATAGATGTGTCTTTAGCCCTTATGCGTGACATATTCTCTGATCTACTCATAGTTTTCTTTTTCATACGCTTACCAAATATTTTATATTATCTATAAACTTTATCAAATACTTCGTGTCTATCCTCAGCATTATTGATCATTAGCCGGTGGAACAGAAAAGTCACAATAATAAACCCCTTCTCCTATCAGACTAATATCAATATGTGTACGTCCATAATTTATTAAATCTTCTGTATTAACATATGCTCCAGATGCCACACCAATCCTTGCTCTTAGATAATCACCCAATATACTTTTACTCGGGAAAGAGCTAATTTGCTTAGGATGCCTAATCCCATCTACCGGCTGACTGCCCTCAAGTAAACCTTCCATTGTAGTACCGTCATCCCATAAGATTTCTATTGCATCATTGTGTCTATGTTGACGACCACCTATCGTATCCGTAGGAAATTCAAGTTTCGCAGGAAATAACTCAGGATAATTTCTAATATGTGTTGTTCGGATAGGAATTGACGCATCACGAGGATTAGTATGATTTAATGGGTTTTGACCCCAGTTCAAACCACTTGCTTCATGCACTTCCCCTGTACTTGGTATTACAAGAGTCATACGACAATAATCAGTCGTGCGTTCTTCTTGATTTCCTCTGTCAGGACGAGGTCTGGTGACAACATCTATTTCAGAGCAAAGGATCGCCGAATTTAAAACCATATTTGCATATGTATTGAGTGCATCAAATGTACTATTATTGGCTGTTGTTAATATTTCTCTATACGGTGTACGTAATCCATTTGCTGAAAAATTTGCAGAGCCTACTAAAGCATGAACAACTTGTCCATCTTTTTTCCAAATATAACATTTCGAATGCACAGGAAATGTTGAATACATAATATTTATATTATCCAGACTGTTTTGCATTCGTATTAGTGCAGTATGCAGTCTATTTCCTATACCATCAGATGCATACATTCCATAAATAACTTTAGTATTTAAAGGAAGTGTCCCCAATAGTTCTACTGGTGCAGGACCAAGATATCCAGATATAATAATTAATTCATCTACATCTAGAGATTCATGTTGATTAAAAATAAGTTCTTCGAGTCCAGTATTATATAACATTGATATCCCTGTAAGAAAGATATCATTAGCTTAGCCAATTTAAAAAAAGAAAGTGCTTAGCTTGTAAAAATTGATTATTGGCGAAAAGTCTACAAAATATTATTTTCAATCATAAAAGAATACAGCCCATTGGCCAATGCCAATGCCAATTTTGGTGGTACTGCGTTTCCAATCATTTTATAATTATCAGTCATACTTCCAGTAAAGATGTAATCGTCATCAAAAGACTGTAGACGCGCTGCCTCTCTTATTGTAATAGAACGACCTTGTTCAGGATCTGGATGAATGTGTCTGAGCCCATCTTTATATAAATGTGCAACAATAGCATTACTTGTTGATTTACTATTTAAAACATGATACTTATGTATTTTAGAGCTTTTCCCTGTTTTCTCAGTATAAAGTTTTTTTAATGCATCTGTTGATGAATAACGGTTTATCCCATGAAATTTATCATGCGCTAATTCCTTAAAAATTTCAATATCTCTTTTGTTATGAAATCTAGGTGCATGATTGTGGACATCTGAGGAATATGGATAATGCGAAAACTTTTTGCCTTCATGCTTCTGTATCTCATCAAGTTCATAAAACTTTGGTAGATCACCTATCGCTTGTTCCACTGATAAGTTTTCTGTTTTCTCTTTTGCAATATAATCACAATAAATTTCTTCTAACTTTTCTTGAGTTTTTTCCTCAAAAAGATCTTCTCTCAAACCTATAAGAATTACACGTTTCCTTGTTTGGGGTACACCAAAATCAGCGGCATCAAGGATAGCTATGTCTTTAATCTTATCCGTAATAATATAACCGTGTTTTTTGAATTCTTCTCGTATAAGATCAATAGCATATATACCATCCCCCGGTTTTGCACTAAGTAGTCCTGGAACATTTTCAAAAACAATTACTTTTGGGTTAAACTGATCTACCACCTTCACATAGTTTTCAAAAAGATAATTTCTATAATCATTTTTCATACCACACGAATCTTGTATTCTACCTGCCAAAGAATATGCTTGACATGGAGGTCCCCCTATAATGATATCAATATCATTACCCTTACAAATTTCTATCAATCCCTTGTGCTTAGGATACTCAGAACCTTCGTAGCCATAAAACAGTTCATCTGTTTTTTGAATATCAAAATTTAATGCTTTACTGTCAACATCTTTAACTTTCCATTTGGTTGACAATCTCTTCTTTAATACATCATTGGCTGCTTTTTCCCATTCAACACCTGCAAGGAATTCATACTTTCCACTTTGCTCAAAGCCGTCAGACAGACCACCACATCCAGCGAAGAGATCAATATAGTTTAATTTCTTCATTATCTTGCTAACTGTTCTTTTAGAGCTTTTGCAATGTGATATGCCAATAATGGCGGTACTGCATTCCCTACTTGCTTATTTTGCTGTGTTTTGGTACCAAGAAATCTAAATCTGTCAGGAAATGATTGCAATCGAGCATTCTCTCTAATGCTTGGAACACGGTTCCACTTATAATGAAAGTGATTTCTATGGCCGGTATCAATAGTTTTTGAAGGTTTCTTGCTATGGTATCTAGTCCATGCTTCATTAAATTTTCTACTTTCCCCTACTCCTGGCGGAAGATCCTTATGATTCCCTCCTTCAGGTACTTGAGAACTAACATTTTTAACTTCTTCTGTATGTCTTGTACCAACATGATTAAAAAGAGTTTCACACCCTTCTCTCATAAAAATTTGATAATCACTGTATGGTTCACCCTCATAACATGAAATATCACAACCGATATCATGTTCCAAAGATTGCAAATCTCCACTTGCTTCTTCACAGGTAAGATAACTGTCAGGAGTACGTACAGGTTCAGGAAAACTGTATTTCACTCCTAAATCTTTTCGTACTCCCACAAAAAATACTCTCTTACGCATTTGAGGAACACCATAATCTGCAGCGAGCAACTGTGAATAAGTAACTTCATAACCAAGCTTTTCACATTCTTCGATAATTTTTTCTTTGACTGCTCCCTTATATAGAGTTGCTATTCCATTTACATTCTCTATAACAAACGCTTTGGGTTTAAAATGTTCAACAGCTTTTAGCATTGAGAGATACAATGTATTCCGTTTATCGTGAAAACTTCTGGGACCTGTCAATGAAAATCCTTGGCAAGGTGGTCCTCCTATAATAACATCAAACTCTGTTCTGCCTGTCGCTTCCTCAATCTTTTCCAAAAAGTCTTCATCAAATAAATCAATGTTTAAAGGAAGTGCATTTTTATGATTGTGTTCAAAAGTTTTCAAGGCAGGCTGATCATGGTCTATACCAGCAATAATATCATACCCTGCATCTTCAAAACCAAGGGACAATCCTCCTGCGCCACAAAAAAAGTCTAATACTTTCATTATCATCCACTCTCTTATATAATAT
>JAEOSP010000019.1 GCA_016840305.1 Candidatus Hodarchaeota archaeon | reverse complement strand
TCCAAGTATTAGTAGGGGGATCATAGATCCATGTTTCATCCCCACCCACAGAGCCACCAAATAAAACTAATTTATCTGATTTAGAAACATAAACCATCGAAGGCCCATATCTAGCACGAGGCCGGTCCGCTTTACTCCCCCAGTTATCCACACTACTTAATGAAAGGTATCCCTCATCATTTAGGTATAAATTTTCTATTGTTCCCTCCAGAAATTCCTCTGAATCCTCTGTTATAATTCCTGTTGATTGTATAGCATAATCTACAGTATTTTCTCTTTCTCCTTCAGCTGTCAGTTCACTCATTGTATCTGAAATGGGGGATGTATATTTTGATTCCAGAGTATTTAGTTTTTCTTCCATAAGCTCCACTATAGATGATCTCTCAAGATTTCCAAAATTTTCGTAAGTTCCTAAAAAAAATAAACCAATAATAAAGACAACATATAATTTAATTTTAAGTCCACGTTTTGACATTTAGACAATTCTCCTCTTTTTAAATATCCCCTTGTTTAATAAAAGATCAAAGTATTGTTAGTGTTATGATACAAGAATTTTAGGAGCCGAAACAATGATCTGTCTTGACACAATATTCGAAGAAAGCTTCAGTTTATACAAATGGGATATTGGATGGATGGTGGTTCAGACTCTTTATACTAGCAAAAAGGGATATAAATAATTTTATACTCAAGACAAAGATGAATTTATCAATGACAACGAATTCAGTTCGCGCTTTAGCGACTATAAACATAAATTGTTTCCTTTAATACTCGATTTTTCTTCGAAAATATTGGATATATGAGGTTTTCAACGGCAGAAATATCATTTTGATGAATAGGCTTATTGAATATTAAGGTTTGAATCATTTGATTTTCACACACCAATATAAGTTCATCTGCAAGGTAAAAATGTCATAACCTTTTCAATAAAAAATATATTCTTACTAATCTGATAGTTTTCGATTAAATAAAGGGTATCATTTTTATTTATTCTATCAGATTGTAACTTTCTCCTCATCGCATCAGCATAAACGACATAAAGGGGGAGCTATCATCCATATTGCTAATTAAATCTTTAATCCATCAATTCTCCTAGGATATTATTTGAAACCTACGCTTTTTCATAATCAGCACAATACATACCCAAAAAGACAATGCATTTATCAAATACTAAGAAGGGAATCTTTCTTGCCATATTTCACAAATAAAGGACGTTCGTTATACTATTACACAATTGGAAGAGGACAATCGATATATTTTATCAAAATAACCGATTATCGGATTGAAACCTATTTTGGATAATTTTATTAATCCAAAGGAATTTAATACTCCTTACGTGTGAATATCTATGGTTCTACAGAAGAAAAATCCTTTTTTATCTCCGTCACGCCCGCTTGTGATGGCCCATAGGGGCGATCAGACAGTTTCTCCTGAAAACACTCTTCTTGCTTTGAAAAACGCTTCTTTGTTGGAGATTGATTTTATTGAAACTGATATTCGGTTAACAAAAGATAATGAGCTGATTCTTTTTCATGATACAACTTTAGATAGAACTAGCAACGTATCTGGACCTCTCCAGAACTTCACACTTGAAGATTTGAAGAATGTTGATCTTGGTTATAGTTTCACATTAGATGGAGGGAAAACTTTCCCTTGCAGAGGTAAGAAATGGAGAGTAGTCCCACTAAGACAAGCATTTGAGCTATTTCCAAGGATTCCATTTAACCTAGATATTAAAAATACAGACCCTCATGTTCCTCAGTTGCTGGCTGATATAATAACAGAGTTCAAAAGAGAAAAAGATGTTCTAGTCTGTTCATTTCATCATCATCAAATAAAAAAATTCCGGGAACTGCTTCCATCAGTAGCCACTGCTGCTTCTCCAAAAGAAGTAAGGAATTTTATCTATCGCCAGAAATTACGTCTAAATAAAATTATTGATCCAAAGTATTACGCTCTTCAGGTACCAATTCAGAAGGGAAATACAAAAATCGTAAAACCTGCTTTCGTGAATGATGCTCATGAGCGAAATATTGCTGTTCATGTTTGGGTGATAAACGATCGACCTACTATGGAATGGCTAATCAATTTGGGGGTTGATGGAATATTTACTGATGATCCTTGGCTGTTGTTAGAAGCTCTCCAGGAGAAAAATCGTATTTAGAGGGAAATCAGAAGTTTTTATCAAAAAAGTTTAGAAGCAATCCTGTGAATACATCTGGTTGATTGTTAGCAATACCATGATCCCCATCGTGCTCATAATATTCTGTGTGAGAAGGAAGGTTTTCCTTATAAGTATTAAATACTATTTGTGGGCTGACAGTATCCTTTTTACTATAAATCATCAAGATTGGTATTTTAATTTCGTTTATCTGTTTTAAGAAATCCTTTTTCCTTCGTTTTTGTATCAAAGTCGATAGATATGTGGCAAATTTTTGAATCCTTTTAACGATAGACCATGTGAATGAACTAGCAGATTTTTGCCTTTCCTCTGTACGTTTTTCTTTAGCTAAAAAGTTCCAAGAACGAGTAGATTTCGAAATAAACGGTCTAGGCCCAACTAATACCAACCCCTTAACGGTATTAGCATATTTGAGATGATATATTACGCATATGGTTGCCCCTACCGAGTAACCAATCAAAATCGGATTGTCCAGGTGAAGTACTTCAGTGATCAGATAGTGGATATCTTCAATAATATCATCTGTTTTATTCTTTTCAACAAATTTACCTAGACTAGACTTGGCAAACCCACGTAAGTCGGGTGCAACTAATTGATACTTAGAGGTCAACTTTTGATCGCCAAGTTGTTGACCCCAATGTGAAATTGAACTGCCTAAATACCCATGAATAAAAACAATTGAAGATTTACCTTCGCCTGTATCCTCATAATATAATTTATAACCATTACGTTTATAATACGGCAAATCATATCTCCAAAGATATTAAGTTATTAAATAAAGGTAAATAATGCAAAAAATATTCAAAAAAATAAATCTTGGCCACCCCTTCAGAATCTTTATTTACTTTAGAAAATACAATTTTGTATTAACGACTTTAATTGCTACTCAACTAGCATATTATTTATTGTGAGGAGTAAATTTGAAGATCAATAGAGATTTAATAGTAGCCATTGTGTTATCAATTCTTTTTAGCACTGTATTTTACTATATATTTAGTATAATACCTCTAGCACTGCATGAAATTCTACTACAATATATACCTGATCCATATTTCAGTGGTGGAGATTCATCTTCTATTTACAATTCAATTGAAGAAGAATTATTCCCGATTGGCACTCTCTTGTTCCTAATATTGATTTTACTCATAATTATTGGATTAGTTATAAAACGATTCAAATTATCCTCCCTAAGTTCATTTGCCCTATATTTGCCTGTTTTTGCTAATTTTTGTTTTATAATGTTCAAGTTTGCAGGATTAGGTTTAACAAGATTTTTATGGTATCCGATTTTACAGATAAATCCATATATTTTAGATTTAGGAGATTTTATTGTCCCTCTTACCTTTTTAGTAGAAGATCTCGAGCATTTACTCTATAGTGTAACTCCTCCTCCTTTGAATCTACTAATTATGCCGATTTATTTCTTAGTTAGAATTTTCTTCGCAATCGTAATTAGTAGTTTGGGTGCATTTGGAGCTGGTATTTTTCTATTAAGTATTGTAACTTGGTTTTATGGGAAATTTACAAAAAAAAACCTCTTAGATTTTTGGGTTTACAAATATTCAAGACATCCTCAGTATTTGGGACTGATTTTGTGGAGTTATGCTCTAAATGTCTCCCTCTTACCTATTAGTATTGGGATATCAAGTATGTATGGTATTTCACCCACAATCTTTTGGTTAATTTCTGCATTGTTCATCATAGGAGCAGCTATTCAAGAAGAAAATCAACTCAAAACAGTATTGAAAGAAGAACATGAGATTTGGCGACAAAATACTCCATTTCTGATACCAATTCCATCTCGAATCAAGAATGGGATCCAATGGTTTGTCAAAAGACTGATTAAAAAAGACTGGCCAATTAACAACAAAGAAACCCTGATAGTTTTAGCTTTTTTTGGAACACTGATAATTGTCTCTAGCTTACTCTTTATGATTGTTGTGGGGTTTCTTTCAAATATTTTCATGTTCATTTCTGGCTTAATAGATTGGTATCCTTAATAAGATCAGCTCGTAGAATTGATTCGCTAAGAATAGAAGTAAATAAACCGAAATACGAATCACTTTAAAAGAAACCTTCTGGTTGAATATGACTAATTGGGGCATTTTATCAGATGAGAAGGATCATCAATCTTGAGTTCAATCATTCAGTTGTCATTATGGGGTAAAGCTTTAGATGCTTTCATCTCCTCCATAAAGAAGTAACTTTTAAAGGTAAATGAAGGGATGTTATATCGAACTATTAAGATTTAAGAATACAAAATCACCAAGGTACAAAAACAAAATTCTAGATAACAGACCTAAACTCCCGTGAGATTATGTTCCTGAAACAGGTTCAATTGAAAAACTTCAGAAGTATAACTTCATTAACACTCCCTGTTTTAAAAAATTTGAACTGTTTTATTGGGGGGCATAATTCAGGGAAAACTAATATTTTGGATGGGATTTCCGTATTTTGGGATAACCATGTTCGTTCTAATACGTTGCATAAACAATTTCAATCAAATGTTCTGACTCCAATTAAAGAAGATTTCGATCGTAGTATCCTTTCATACCTTAATTCTAATCATATAGATGGATCATTTGATTTTCTTACCCATAAGACAAAGGGTTTACTTCTTTGGCGAAATAACGAGTATTTAAAACAGCAATTTACAGAAACAGCAATAGCGTTTAAATTGGAGAATCCCTTTGATTACTATGATAAGTTCATAGATGAACTTAGTTCGATAGTGAACCTTGAAAAAATTTCGACCCTAAAATTCAAATTATCTTTAAATCCTGAATTACTTGAGTTTACTAATGAATCGTTAGATTTTGGTTTGTCGTCAGAAGAATACATCAGGTATGAATCCATTAATGTTCCTATTACCATTGTAAGACAAGCTGTAGGTTCTGCATTTATAAGGCGTTTTCATGATGTTTCTTCCGAATTTGAAGCCCTTCGTTCGGAAATTGTGGGGATCTTGAAAGGAAAGGAATATCAAAGGATTACTGCCATCGAAAAATTCCTCAAAGACGTTATTGGTCAAGAATTTGTTTTCCGAATTGGAGGAAAAGATCCTGATGGAAAGACACAAATTGAGGTTACAATTGAGCAAGCTTTCAGCGGGCCTATGTGGCGTATATCTAGCGGTACAATAAGAATTATAGCTCTTGCATGTTTACTTACTTCTAATCCTATGATTCGCCAAATAATTTTAATAGATAACCCTGGATTATTTTTACATCCACGAGGAGAAAGAAACCTCGCGAGGAAACTAGAAACTTTTGCTAAAACTCGACAATTCATATTTTCTACGCATTCTCCGAGGCTATTGATTGGTTATGCTCATTTAGTGGAATTAAAAAACGGATGGACCAACGTTGAACGAATTAAGGGAAATAAATCCATGAGGAAGGTGGTTAATTTACTAGGAATTCGTCCTTCAGATTCGTTTGGTTCAGATATTGTCGTATTCGTGGAAGGAAGAACTGATGCAAGAGTTTTCAGAGTATTCGAGGATAAAATCTCACGTGCTCAAACTCAACTTCCCAGAATTCGGATCTCATACACAGCAGTTGGTGGATGGACAAATATAAAATATATCCTATCTCTAGAATTACTTAAAACAAAATTTGTACGGAGTCATGCAGTTGCTATAACCGATGGAGATATTGTTAACTCTAATAGCTATGAAAAAGTAAAAGAAAACTGGGATAA
Organism: Candidatus Hodarchaeota archaeon; assembly: GCA_016840305.1. The sequence continues at coordinate 3,902 of JAEOSP010000019.1, read as the reverse complement.
TGTATTCAGTGAACGAGGTACATTTTTCTCTTTGAGAGAGGAATGTATTGAATCGCTCTTTTTAAATAATCCAATTGTTTTTATTAGATTATTATCGGAAAAATCTGATGGATCTCCTTCTTTAGAGGAACTAAGTGAAACTATTACTAAACGTCGTAATCGCGGCTTATCGGATAAAGTAATTACCAAAGACCTAGTTATCAAGTACAAAATTTCAGGTAAGTATTCTTCTTCAATTGCTGAAAAACTTTCTAGGAAATTTGAGGTGGAAGAGATACCAGAATATCTCGTACAATTTTTCACCCGAAACATTCTTCGATATGATTAATTTTTCTTCTTGTATGCGTATTATTCCATTTAAAAGGAGATATTTGCTCCTAGTTCTTCTAATTTTGCTTATTTCTTTCTCTTCGTCTTCAAACATATTTCAAGCTTCACCAACGGAAATGAAACTTGATATTGAAGGTGCTGTATCAATTTCTTACTCTGAATCAGATATTAAACAATCCTTACCCGCTATTTCTGGATGGGGTGGAATGCAAAAAACCAAAGATCCATACACCATTATCTCACCAACTTTTTGGAAAGGTGTCAATATTCCCTTAATGCTTGAATCTATCGTGAATGGTTTAGATTATAATATATCAATTATTGCTTCTGATGATTACAACAAAAATTTTACCTCTCAAGATATTAATGGTGCTATTCGTACGTTTGATGAGGAAAATAATACTCTAGATACAACCGGGATTCCAGTTCTTGCTTTTGAAGAGAGCAATTCTACTATTGATGAAGAAGATGGTCCTTTGAGACTTGTTTTCATAGGTGAAAATAACCAGAGCATTTTAACAATTTCTTCTATTTGGGTAAAGCAAGTTGACACCATTCATATATCTGTTGAAGGAGGTATTACTATTACGCTATCAACAACAACCGCAGCAAAAAGCACCTCTTTGAACATAATATGGGTATTCATTCCTTCATTGACTTTCTTGATTCTAAATCGTAAGAAGAAATGGAATCGTTGAGAGATCTAAAAAATTAAGTTATTTAAACAACGTAAATATGATAGTTAATCAAAAGGTTTAGTAGTAATCACTTTAACTTCTCTACACTCGCGAAATCACGATAAAGAGAAAACTCATCAAGAATTTCTTTGTCCTTTACTGTAGGATCATCAGCTGTAAATCTGGCCAATACTTCTCCCAAACCTGTGCCGATCATAAATCCTTGGCCGCACATACCAACTGCATTTATATAACCTTCAATATTTCGGACTGGCCCAACGATTGGAGACCCATCAGGAGTCATTGGATACAAACCTCTCCATGTACGGCGGACTTTAAGGTTTGTCAATCTTGGTAATAAATCAATCATACGTTTAGCTACTTGAGGAAGAAAGGAACTTGTCTCTTGTCTATCAATTCCGACTATTGAAGGATTTGGAGTTAAACAAAAGATTACTTGCCCTTGTGTATTTTGATAGAAGTAGTAATTCTTTGAATTTCCCCAACGTGGATCATTTGCAGGCCGAATATCAACGACCATTGGTGAAAAGAAACGTTTTACAGGTTCAGTAATACCTGCCTCATGAGAGTCTGGAATCACAGGAACCACTAATCCAATTGAACTAGCCACTATTGAAGCATTACCTCCACTTGCATTAATTACATATTCAGAAGAGTAACTTCCTTTGTTGGTTTGCACTCCCTGAACTTTTCCATCAGAAACTTTTATTTTACTCACAGTTTCTTTGAAATTAAAAGTAGCACCTTGTTCTAATGCTCTTCTGTAAAACGCATTAATTGCCAAGAGAGGAGAGGCGTTACCATCTTCAGGTGAGAATGTACCTCCTCGTAAATTTTTCTGATTAATACCTGGAACAATTTCTGCTATCTTTTCTGGATTTAAGTAATCGATATTCAGACCAAAAGTCTTCTGAAGGGTAACAGTTTCACGGAGTAATTGCTCATGTTCTGGGGTGTAAGCAACGAAGGCATATCCTCCTTGTAACCATTCGAGATCATCCCCGTACTTCTTTTTCCAAGTACTGAAAATCTCGATACTTCTTTGGCAAACCCATATCTTTCCTTTTTGGGAATGAGTTGCACGGATTCCTCCAATAGCATGCTTATTATCAGCTTGTCCCGAAGACGCTCTGCTATCTATAACAAGAGTCTTTAAACCCAATTTACTTAAAGCAAGAGCTGTGGGAACCCCTACACTCCCTGCTCCAATTATAATGACGTCGTATTTCGCCATTATTTCTCATCTCCTTTTGCAAACACACCCATTGGAACTTCAACAAATAACGGTCTAAGCGTTCCTGGTGTATGATCTTTCAATGAGACACCTTCTTCTCGAAAGATTCGTTCAATTAAAGTAGTACACGTTTTACCTCCACAACTTCCCATTTGAACCCTTGTTAAAGTCTTAAGCTCATTTACATCTGTAACTCCCTTACGAATCCATTTTCGTATCTCCCCAGCAGATACACGTTCACATCTACAAATAATGGCTTCATCAGGGAAAGGAGCTTTGTGATATAATTCAATGGATTCAATTTTGATCTCTGCTTCCATTCGAAGATTTACTGCGAGTTTAGCAATCCTTTTTGGTAATTTAACAGTTACCAGTTGAGTTTGAGGAAATTCTTTAAGAATTCGTGCTCTAATTACTTTATATTGTCCAAGTGAACCCTCGTCACTCATTACAGTTACTATTTCTCCTTTATTGAATTTCTTCGTAGCAATTTCAAATGGAAAAGTGACAAGTGGATAGGATGGATCTTTTCTGTAATCGAGCAATGTTATAGCTAAACCAGGACAAATTGCAATACACTTAGCACAACCTATACATTCATTGTTTTCTTCGAAGTAGGGCAAGTTAGTTATTAAATCATCTTCCGTATGAATTAAATTATTTGGACATACAGATGTACAAGGATTACAAGGTATTTCTTGATTACAATGAAATAATGGGAAAATTCCTTCCTCAATAGAAGGGACTTTTCGCTCTATAGGCTCTGGAGGATGACTATTCATCAGGTCTGCTTTCTTTTCAAGTTCCTGAAGATCTTCTGTTGTTTTTATTCCAATCGAGTTCAACATACGAATTGCTTCTACTCGGCCAGTAAATATAGCTGCACTGGCTTCGGCAATTTCCTGTGCATCTCCAGCAACCCATGTTTTAATTCCATATTGGACAGCTTTATTATAAAATTCATTTACAGGTGACAAACCGACTGCGATCAAGATAGTATCGCATTCAAAATTTAGTTCTGTTCTAGGTATTACATTCCATTGCTCATTCAGTTGACCGATAGTAACTGATTCAACTTTATCTTTCCCATTGGCGGTTATTATTGTATGACGAGTGTAAATAGGTACACCTAATCGTCGTAATTTGTCCTCATGAACTTTATATCCTCCACATTTTGGAAGGGCCTCGACTAATCCCACAACTTTTATTCCTGCCTGAATTGCATGATAACCTGCAATAAGGCCTACGTTTCCTCCACCTATGATAAAAATTTTATTTGATGGCTTTACTAAGTCCCTATTGACAAGAGTTTGAAAAGCTCCTGCTCCATATACTCCAGGTAGTGTGTCTCCTGGAAAAGCAAGCATTTTTTCCCTTGCTCCTGTAGCAATAAATAGATATTTTGGTCTAACCAAAACATAGCTTTCCCCATCCTTCCAGATACCGACATATCCATCAGAAAACACTGCTAATGCCGTGCTATTCAACCAAATATCAATATTTTTGTATTTCTTAACAGAACCCCCTAATATTTGCCCAATTTCGTATCCTCTTTGCCCTGCATAGACATCTTTTTGCGAACCAAAGAATTTATGTGTTTGCAAGACGAGTTTTCCTCCCATACGGTCTTTATCATCAAT
>JAEOSP010000167.1 GCA_016840305.1 Candidatus Hodarchaeota archaeon | reverse complement strand
ATTACGAAAACGAGCTCACTTTGAGATTCACTACATAGAAACTTCTGCACTTACAGGGGAAAATATAGATATCGCATTTGAGAATTTATTAGATGCTATTGAGAAGAGGCTTGTGGATTAAATTATTGGTCGAAATTAAGTAACCTTGATAATTGAACAAATCCTTCAAATACCTTAGCATCAAATCGGTTGATGAAGCTAATAAGTCCATACAATTCTGTTAAATCAAGGTCCATTGTACTAATTTGCTTATCATATTTTTCAAACCAAGAAATAAATGGTTCTTGATCAAAATTATTTATATTATCGATCAAGCTAATTGCTTGATCAAACTTAGTTTCATCAAGATCTGGATTAATATCCTTCAGAAAAGTGAGGAATTCGGGGGTGTAGAGTAGGTTGTATTCCTTCTTCTCTTTTGGTACGTCTAACAGGTATATTTTCGCAGTTCTACCGTAAAATGAGGTATAACGTTTGGATCCATCAATACTTATTGCATCTACAACTTGGATTATCCCGAGTTTCTCTAACTCATTGATATGAAAGTACAAATTGGCTTTTTGGACCTCATATCCTATTTTTTCATTCACAGCTTTATGAATTTCTTTGGCGTTTAGGACATGCCGTTTACGTTGTACTCCTGTTCCTGGATAAGCATCTTCAATGCCAAGTAGTAATGATTTTGCAATAGCCTTTCTTACCTCTTGTTTGGTTTTATCAAAAACTTGTTGTGGTAATAGACGAATAGGTTTTAGATTTTTCCAATATTCAAAGAGTTTCTTTTTTTTCTGATCATCCAAATTAAAATCTTCTTGAATGGATGTCAATTCCTATCAATCGTTAGTACTCTACAGTTAGATATAAACCTAACGAGTTTTACATGCAAAAATCATCACCAAACATCAAAAAAAAATCATTGCATACCTAGAAGAACTTATAAGGGCACATAGTAAGTATTTTTTTAGACATACTGATACAGTTAGTATTGACTGATTAAGTAAGTTGTTACTGAATATGATTAATATTTAACGAGAAGATAGTATATGAAAATCAGAAAACTAGGAAAACATGGATTGAAGATTTCAGAAATTAGCTTGGGGACAATGCATTATGGTTCCTATGTGAAAAAGGAGCAAGGAGTAAAGTGTCTCCATGAAGCAGTGAATAGTGGCATCAATTTTATAGATTCAGCCGATAGATATGGGATTAAGGATTCAGAATTACCTGATGATCAGAGAATGCGCGCTGAATTAGTAGTAGGAGAGTTTTTGAAGAGTCACGATCGTGATGATCTAGTAATTAGTACTAAAGTGCATCATCAGTTACGAGATTCACCAAATAGTGGGGGGTTATCGAGAAAACATATTCGTGAGGGTATTCAAAAATCATTGAAAAGCTTGGGAACCGATTATGTGGATATATACTTCTGTCACAGACAAGATCCAGATACACCCCTTATTGAAACCATCAGAACAATGACAAATCTAATTGAAGAAGGTTTAGTGAATTACTGGGGTACTAGCTGGCATCCTCCGTGGAAATTCCAAAAAATCATCGGGATTGCAGAGAAAAATGGTTTTATTCCACCTGCAGTAGAGCAACCACCATATCATCTTGGGGCACGTTATATTGAAGCAGATCTAATTCCTCATGCGCGGGAAGAAGGATTTGGAATAACCAGTTTTGAAGCTATAAATTCGGGGATATTCACCGGGAAGTACGCAGATGGAGTACCTGAAGGTAGTAGAGGTTCATGGAGTGAACAAATTGCGGAAGTAGTCAAAACTCACTATGCAGAGAAGTTGACAAAGCTTGTTGAATTGTGCAAAGAAATTGATATTAAGATGAACCATCTAGCTCTTGCTTGGAGTCTGAGACATCCAGAGATATCATCATCGATAACTGGAGCAACAAAACCAGAGCAAGTGGTAGATAATGCAAAAGCAAGTGGATTAGAGCTTACTCAAGATACTATTGATAAAATTGATGAAATTATGGATAACAAACCAAGGGAATTCTACAGATAGATTGATCTCCAAAAGAGCCAAGATGCTGCTGCACAAGCTACAAGAAGGCAATTATATAACGAAGAACGTACAGATTTCTTAATAAAGCCTGTTATATAGCGATTTTGTGAATACTTAACT
>JAEOSP010000166.1 GCA_016840305.1 Candidatus Hodarchaeota archaeon | reverse complement strand
ATTCCTTTTAGATTCCTTTTTCCTACCGATGACATCGAGATTGACAATAATATCATTTTTCTCAAGCGAAATGTTCCTGAGAAATGTAATGTATTTCTTCAGCTCAATCTTAGCATCTGAATTATACGCACTGTAAGCTCCAGAGTCAATCATGATTGCACCTTCATAAGAGAAATAATCATGGATGCCTCTATCTATAATTTTGGATAAAGATCTTTTAAATTGCCAAAATGAGAAGATAATCCCAAAATTTTCTTTTGATAACCTTTTTTTGATCATAGGCTCTTTTATCCAAGGGAAAAATCCAGGAACAACGCCTAAATATAGTTTCAATCACAACCCACACTTGTAAATAATGAGAAAACGTATTAATCTTAGTATTCTAATCTTATTTTGATAATGTGTTCAGGGTGCAAGGATTTGTCTTCTCAGAAAATTCTCCTTATAGTCTCTTGTGGGAAAAAAAAAGCGGAAGAATTGAAGACTAAAAATATGAAGGCGGAGGATGCTTATAGAGGGCCAATGTTCCAAGTAATTAATAAAGCTAAGAGAGAAAAAAGGTGGAGTCCTAAACTTAGACTTGGAATTATATCTGCCAAGTATGGATTTTTGCGAGGAGATGATGAAATCGGATATTATGATAAACGAATGACCAAAACGTTAGCAACACAGCATCAATTTAATGTACTCGAGAAAATACGAAATTATCATGAGACTGAATCATTTTCGCTAATTTATGTCCTTATGGGAAAGGATTATCTCCTATCGGTTCATGGATTGGAGAATGTCGTTGACACAAGGGTTAAAATCGAAAATCTGGGGGGCCTCGGGATCGGGCAAAGAAAATTAGCAAATTTCTTAGTAGAAATAATAGCAAGATAGGAAGAATCTTTAGATGCATTTTAATGATGAACAATTATGATATTTGCCCTTGGAACTCCTGTAAATGCTCGTACTAGACCTTGGATTTACGACTGGATAATAAAACCAGATGCATTAATGATTTCTGCCATAGATTTGATGGAAAACCCTCGCTTATTTGAAAAAATAATAAAAAAAGGAATAAGTGACTTTTTGGGCTGGGATGGTAAATTAATTTGTGATTCTGGAGCTTTTTCTGCAATTAATAGAGAAAAGAAGGTAGAGATGAATATTGAGACGTTGAAAGGTGTATACAAGGAATTAACAAAACAGAATCCAGATATTATAAAAATCACCTTTGATTACCCCGATGAAGCAATATTGTCAAACTATACAGAATTATTACCGTATGAAATCCAACCTGTAGTTCCTTTTGATAGATTAGATTTAATAGACCAAATTATAGCAGAACACGGGTATCCTGAGTGGTGGTTTCTTGGGCGACTTGTTCCTTTAATGAGAGGTGGTGGTGGTTACAAAAAAAGACTTTATACTGCAATCAAAGATTTTCGTTCAGTTTTAGCTGATTATTCCACTAAAAATAAAGAAAGATTATGGGCATTAGGAGTTGGTGCCCCAAGTATACTGCAGGAGCTTGAAAAACATGTTGATGGTTGCGATTCTTCTAGATGGAGGATAACAGGCTCTAATATGATTTTACTTCCTTTTGGAGGAGAGCGTGGAGTTGCTAATCGTACAAAGTGGAGAGGAACTCATCATAGAATTGGGGACGGAGAGGAAAAACAAGTAGTAATTTCACTTCTAAAGCATATACATGAAATGTCTGGAGGAATAAATTCTTTAGATAAAGCTTTAAGTCTAAATAGCAAACCCAAGCAGCTGAAAGATAAGTTTGAGAATCATCTACCGACTATTGGTGAATTGATAAATCTCATGTATAGTGATTCAAAGGAAATGACAGTTTACAGTTTAGAGCTACTTCTTCGAAGCTCTGGTAAGCTCCGACTGACTTTTAATTATTTAGCAGCTCTATACTATAAACTATAACGGAAGCATTTGATAATTGCGAATTCAATCTGACCTCTTTTTGGAACGTGTACCTGTATGAATTCACAGTTTAAAAAACATCAGATTTTAGTTGGATCATACATTAATTCTTTAACCAAGATCTCCTTTTATGATGAATATTGTCCAAATTTAATTATTCTTGATCTTTCCTTTGATTTTCTCCAAAAAAGAACAAGAATTAGTGTGAAGAATAAAAGATATGGTTGTAGCAAGCCCGAGGAATTTATGAAATTCATTGATGAGAATGCGAGTTCTACATATTTTGAAAAAATTAGGTTACTTTCATCCAAAATTCTTGCAGCTCTCGATAAAAAAGGATTTTTTGCTATAAAGGTCAATGGAACGATAAAACACCGCGTTAAAATAATAATTGATGAAATATTTGGTGTAAACAAGTTTGTTAATGAGATTATTACCAATTCACCGTTCTTTATAACATATGCACCTCCCAATAATGTAATTGAGCAAACTGAATATATTCTGTTATATTCAAAAACAAAAAATCCTAGGGTGAAACCTGTTTACAATAATAAACGCAGTGGAGGCTACTGGCATTCTTTTATTTCAAAAGGACAAGGTACAGCTAAAAACTTCCTGATTGATAATCAGATTATCAGGTTAAAACCTCCTGTTGGGACTCACTGGAAGCTAAAGCAGGAATCTATACTTAAATTATGTAGAGAGGGTAACATTCGCTTAAATAAAAATGGAAATCCCGAATATTGGGTACCAGAGAAAGTAGGGCAAATAATTGATTCTAACTGGTTGGACATTTATCAGTTCCAAAAAGACGAAAATAATTCTTCTTCTTATTCTGAAATCTTTGAAAGGTTATTTAATTCATTAAATACCCCTGGTGACATTGTATTAATTATTAATTCACCAAATTTTTTCAATTTGGTCAAAGCGGCTACAATAGATTTACAATGGATTTATTTGATTTCTAATGCTGATAAAATGAAAAATATTGAAAATACCTTAGAGAGAAACAATATAAAATACACAATCAACTATATTCAGGAAAACAGTAATGAAATCGGAGTATCACTACCTGAAAAAATACACAGACCAATTATTGAGAAAAATGGAGGGATTTATTCCTTCAAAGTTGATTTAATTCATAAATGTACGTATTTGGAAACAGAAAAAAATTTTAATTGGTCTAATGAGCTTATACAAGGTGATTGTATCCATGTATTACGTTTATTGCAAGATAGATATCATGAATCTATAAAACTAATTTATATTGACCCTCCCTTTTATTCGGGGTTAGATGAAGTAATCCATATCCCAGTATTTAGTAAAAATGATACCGATGGATCATCCAAGAGTTCACACTCAATAGATTCTGTAGCATACGAAAATGTTCTACCTGTGGAAACAGCTATTCAACGTTTTAAATTTTGGTTTAAGGAAAGATTAGCTTTAATGAGACCATTATTAAGGTTAGATGGATTTATATTTGTAAGATTTGATTACCACTTTGGTCATTATGCGAAAACTGTCTTAGATGAAATTTTCGAGGTTGATAATTTTGTAATCGAATTTTTAATTAGACGAATGAAGAAAAATTTGTCACTAAAGCAGCTAAACCAACAAACACATCTAATTGTGCACAACGATTCATTATTTGTGTATCGGGCAAGTGACCAGGCAATATTGAATATGTCCCTTGTGAAGAAAAAGATACGAAAATCTCAGGATATTGCTGAAAGAGAATATTCTAATGATAATATTTGGTTAGATATTGCTGGATATCAGAAAACGAAGAAAACCCTCTATCCAACAGAAAATGCTATAACACTTCTCCAAAGAGTAATAGAGATTAGTACATCTCCAAAAGATATTGTAGCTGACTTTTTTGCTGGTTCAGGAACCACTCTCGAAGTAGCAGAAGCACTAGGGAGGAAATGGATTGGCGTGGATATCGGTAATCAATCTATTAATGAAATTCGAAAAAGATTATTGCAATTCCCTGAAAGAAGGTCAATTGATTATTTCAAAATTAAGAGGGAATTTTCAGATCAGAAAATGGGAAAGAATCCAAAAATTGCAGATTCGACACAAATAAGCTTAGTTAAAGAAAAACAAGGAAAAAAAGTTACAATCATACTCAAGGATTCTGTCGATAAGGTAGAAATTTCTGAGTTGAAAACAATAGATTCTTATGTAGATCTTATTGATTACTGGGAGATAGATTGGAATTATAATGGTTCAATCGCTATAATATCTTGGTATTCAAAGCGTTTGATTGAGAAGAAGGTTGTAGTATCTTCTGTTGATAGTTACAATTCACATAATTACTCTTCTCCTGGATCCTACAGAATTTTTGTGAACATTGTTGATATTTTTGGTAATAGTGCTCAAAGAGTATTTAAAATTCAAATTTAATCCTCATTTAAGTGTAATCAAGGAAATAGAACATAATTCATAATTGGTGGTTGAAATAATGACCGTTTTACATGAAGAATTAATACTAAAAAGAACTTCTGAAACAGATATTGTGGATATAACACCACAAGTAGAAAAGATCGTTGAAACCTCAAAAATAAAAGAAGGGGTAGTAACCATATTTAATGCGGGATCGACGGGGGGAATATTTACCCTTGAGTATGAACCTGGATTAGTTAAAGATATTCCTGATTTTCTTGAAAGGATAATTCCTAAATCCCTAAACTATTATCATGAACAGATGTGGCATGATGGAAATGGACATAGTCATGTTCGTGCTTCTTTAATAGGACCATCGTTGACTGCACCAATCCATGAAGGGCATTTGATACACGGGACATGGCAACAAATTGCTTTTATTGAATTAGATGTTAAACCACGAACGAGGCGTTTAATTGTTACCTTAATCGGTGAATAAAAGGATACTTCCCTTTCTATCATTTTTGAACAGCCTTAAAAATAAATAGAATTTCAGAAAATAAGCATCATACCGTGATCCACAAAAATATCACCTCAAAAAGGTAATTCTTTAAAATTAAATGACTCTGTTGATCAGGAAAAGTAGTGTTTATGGTACCTACAGTATTTGAAGACGCTCATCAGTACTTGAATAGCTCAATCAGAACATATGTTAACGCTACTTCCACACTAGATAAATTATTTGCCATCAAACTAATCGTATTGAGTATGGTGCTTGCTGCTGATACCTTAATCGAAAAAATGGGCTCAGGCACTGATACCCCTTTTCATGGACACCTTGAGGATTCAGATTTTTTCCTTCCAATGGCTGCTTATGAAAAAAGGATAACTGAACTACAGGAAATTGAGACTAAGGTATTAAATCTTAATGATCATGAATTATCAATACGAATGCATAAGTCTATTGAAACATTGAAGTTTGTTTATGGAAAATATGGTTTCAGAACATTATTAGCTCTCAACTTAAAAGAATTTATCAATAGTGCTTTCTTTTTTATCCTGGATATTCAAGAATTAATAGAAAAAATCCCCTCCCAAAAGAAACAACTATAATTCTAAGCCTTTGCTTTCTGCTTGTTTCGCACCCATTGGGTAGGGTTTGAAATTACAACCGCCTTAGCTGCTGCTCCACGTTTTACCTCGAAATTTTCTAAACCTAATCCTTTTGTTAACTCTTTAAATCGATTTCGAATGGTAACAGGAGTTGTTCGGGCTGGTACAGCTATTTGTTGTTGAGTTCTACGTTCTCCAGTTTGAATTGAAGCAATGTAAATTGCTGCTGCTGCTAATGACATCGGAATTTTACCAATGGTTAACTTTCGTTCGTGAGCCTCAACAAGGATATCAATTGCTGCTTTACGAGTATACATGGTTAATCCTAGATTTTCACCTAAACGATTGACTAGTGTGACAGGATCAGTTGTCTTTTTTGTAATATTTATGTGACTCAAGAAAATGCGTGTGCATCTGCCTAATTCTTTAGTTGTAATATTTGCGATCTCTGCGGTATCTTTAAGTGTAATAGCAGATGCTTTCTTACGACATGCAAGATATATAGCTGCACTCATCATACCAATCACCGATCGTCCCTTAATTAGGTTTTTTTCAAGAGCCATTTTATACAATCGAACAGCTGTTTCAGCTGCATCATCTGGTAAGTTAAGATGAGATTTAATACGTTTTAATTCAAGTAAGGCATTTTTAAGATTTCGAGTTGTTCGATCTTGAACACGTTCATCCATTACTGATAATCTTGCAAATTTAATCTGGGTAGCAGTATCTAAAGATTTACCAAGAGAATCCTTGTTTTTTCCGCCAATTACTGTACTTAATGATTGATTATTTAATAAAGAGGTTGGTAACCCAACACGACTCTTTGTTTTTACTTCTTCAGCATTGTATGCGCGCCATTCAGGTTCTTGACTGCACATAGCACTATTAGCAACTAGGCCACACTCTGAACAGATAATCTCTCCACGCTGATCATCATATAACATGGCCGTGCTCTTACATTCACTACAGCTTTCAAAGGACATAATTGTTCATTCCAAGTATTAGTTCAAACCCCATAGTCAAAACACATACATAGGGTATTCAGTAAGCATAAGAAGAAAGAGTATTAATAAAAGATTAACTAGAGAACTTATTCGTAATATATGAAAAGCATGTGTTTTTTATGTGCCTATTTAAATAAACTAATTAATAGTAACACAATTCAATATAACTCATTAATCGGAGAAAAACTAGTTATCCTAGTGAATTCCTTACGTTGCTTTTTTTCACTCTTCTATAATATTTCTATGGCTGTTTAATATAATGAATATGGAAAAACAGACAGAATAAAGTTTTGAAATAAAATTAAAATATGAGAATAAGGATGGTTTTTGACGTACAATCTATCTAGATGTCTTTGCAGATTTTGCAACCAGTATGAGTAATTCCAAATTGTTGGTGGAATTTACAAAGATATCCACCATTTTCAATGAATTTCAGAATTCTTTGGACTTCCTTAGGAGCATAAACATCCTCTTCTGCAATCCGACGAGCTGACTCCGAGATTTCAGCTATTACTTCTTTCCCAAATTCAACCTGTTTACCTCTCGTATTTCTTTTTCCTTCTTTATCCTTGTATTGAGAGATGGCGGGTTCAGTTAAATTGAAACGCTTTGCGATCTTTGTTTGAGGCATATGGTAATCGCTAATCAGTGCATTCGTTAAAACACGTCTAATTGCAGGAAGGATGTACCATACAATAACCTCCTGAGGTT
>JAEOSP010000165.1 GCA_016840305.1 Candidatus Hodarchaeota archaeon | reverse complement strand
AATTTTTCTGATTTTTATTGATGTATTTCCTACTCTATTTTATATTCGTTTGAGGAGAGGTTGAATTCTTTGCAGGGACTGATATTAATATATACTATTATTTTTCAGCTTAGGTTTATTGTACAGAATTTCTGATGAATACACAAGATATGTAATTTAACACATTATAATAGCTGTTTATAGGTTAGAAAAATGGTTTTTGATATATTGGGAACTTTTATTGTGTACCTATTACCAGTTTTTGTAGGATTAGCTAACCTGAAATTTAAAAATAAACTATTAACATATGGAATTTTAATCTATTGTGCGCTAGTGACTGCTCTCGCATGGCAAGTTGGTGCTGACTTCAATAGATATTTGGTGATTATTAATAATGCAACAGTTTTTGAATTCACTCCCATAGAACCTCTAACAGAATTCATTTATTATTTAACACATGAAATTGGAGAACCAAGAGTATTCTGGTTGATGCTTGCTCTAATCACGTATGGATCTATTTTTTTCTTTATTCAAGATTTGGAAGAAAGTGAAAAAGACGGAACAATATTATTGTTCTTCTTATTATTTGGCATTATTGGAATTGCTTTAAGGCAAATGTCATCTGTTGCAGTTTCTCTTTTAGCAACTCAAAGCTATTATAATAAACAATACAAAAAAGCGGGTTTTTTTTTGTTACTTGCATGGACAATCCATAAAACTGCAATTATGGTTCCATTAATACCGATTGTGGGATTTGTGTTAAAAAAATTTAACAGATATGTTTTGTTATTGGTTCCTCCCTCTTTATTAATCCTAATAACTATTTTACGGGATATTATATTATTCTTTTTAGCCCCTGTTCCTCTACTCGGTAAGTATTGGTTAGCTTTAATGATCTATGAGGAAGGAATATATCTTTCCACCTTGGGGATTGGTATCTCTATCGGATTTGGACTCGTTTATTTTTTCTCTAGTGACTGTATGCGTAATAATCTTTCAGGTAAGAATTATGAATTTTATTTGTGTGGAGTTTTTGGCCTTGGTCTTTTATTTGGATTTTCAAGTATTCATGCAGCAAGATTGATGGTAGTATTTGCAGCGGTAGGATTCCCTGCATTTACCCATTTTTTTAAAACTCATGATCTTCCTGTTGCTACAGGTTTACCATCATTCATCCGTATTTTTAAAACAGTAAATCTTGCTGGAATTCTCCTTTTAATGTTTTCACTTCTTTTTATGACTTATTTGCTTTTTGATTACGATTATATTCCTTATAATATTTCAAAAGACATTAGCTGGGAATCAGAAGATGATTTAGAATACAAGCTCGGATATTATGAACGTGAAGATCTTGAAAATCGATATCCAAAAAATGAATTTGTTGAATATATACTAATCCCTGTATCACTTATGATCATAATAGTTACTGGAGCAGGTTTCGTGATTCTCAACATTTGGAATAGAATGAAGAAGCAAATGCAGACTCCTCCAGAGCAGTAGATCGGACAAATATGTAATAAAACAACATATTCTGTAGATACAAAATTGATAAATGATTCATCTGTCTTTCATAGATTAAAAACTTAAATTAGTTAATCTCTAAGAAATTTATTCATTCATATAGAGGAGATGTGAAATGAATGAAACTAGAACCTATGATTTATACAAATAACATAAAAAAGTCGATTAAATTCTATACTGATATTTTAGAGTTCGAAATCGAGGAATATTATCCAAACAAAGACAATCCTACATGTTCATTTTTGTCCGACAAAGGTTCTTATCTCATATTCACTGACCTGTCTCTGTTATAACCTTAAATAATCTCCCTTGCTATTCATCTCAAAGTGAGGTGATGAGAAAAATATTTCCATGGTGCATTGGTCTGATTCACTTGTAACTACGTTAGACGAGTTACCCGTCAAAGGCAAGGGAAGAAAGACCCCTAAGAAGTGAGAGGTATTGATGTTGGCGATAGTAGATGAAGAGCTATTTCAAGTAGTCCTAAAGGTCGGTTCTGTTTTACTTGTTCTGTCCTGCCGGATAGGGGATGCGTGACTCATCCCGTCGCGACTCAAAAAGCTTAATCAGTTTTTCTCTGTCCGACTAATTTAGTCGTGGGTTTCTATTCGTATTGAGATTGATCGTTTAGGTATTGGAAAGACCTTTCCAGATATTAAGCATAAATTACATCCAAGAGGATTTGATGGCTCTGGAGTTCAATTTTATATTTACGTTCCTAATGTGGAAAATTTATATGAAAAGTATCGAAATAAAGTAGATATAGTTGATGATATTGAAAATAAGCCTTGGGGAGATAGAGAATTTACGTTTACAGATCCAGATGGATATTTAATCTCTTTTTGCTCAAAACTAGAATAGGATAAAATCTAAACTGAATAATCAAATCTTATAGCACTTATCTACTGACTTGGGATTAAGATAGCAAGATCAGATAATAGAAATTTATATCTAATGTAAACAAAAAAACGATGTAAAGAGAAATTATTAATTAAAACTTCAGAAACCATTAAAATTTACTTAACAGGTAAGGAAATTATGACTGAAATCAAAGAAATTATAGATTTTGCAATTAAAAAAGAAATTGAAGCGTATAATCTTTATTCTGGCATTGCTAAAAGCTCCAACAATCTAGCAGTTCAAAAACTCCTCACAGAACTAGCAAATGATGAACTTGCTCATAGACAAGCACTCGAAGACCTTTCAAGGGCTGAAGAGATTTTGAATTTCGATATAGATAAAGTACAAGATTTGAAACTGTCAGATCACCTTCAATCAACGACGATTGATGAGGATTCTAGCCTACAAGAAACACTAGTATTCGCAATGAAAGAGGAAAAGGGTGCTTACGAATTATATACACGAATGTCGAATGCTGCAGAAACAGAACAGAATGTGTCAATCTTCCAGAAACTCGCTCAAATGGAACTCATTCATAAAAATAAACTAGAAACCCTTTATGATGATATATTTTATGCAGATAATTAGATCAGTGAGGGAATGAAGAGTTAAAGGTACTTCCCTCACTACTCCTTCAAGATACTTAGTTTTTTGAGCTTCTTTTATCCTTAACATAATCCTATTGCTTAGGTGAAAGAATATGATTAGAGGAATCGTATTTGATATCGATGGTACCCTTATGCAACATGATTTGGCGTTGGAAATATCACTTAATAATCTTTATTCATTTATTAAGAAAAAAATCCCTCATTCCAATTTTAATGAATTTCTGTCAGTTTGGAAAACGAAATCGAATCAATATATGAATGAATATTTAATTGGAGATATAACATTTGAAGAGCAGCGAATTTTAAGAGTTCAAAGTGTTTTGAGTAACTGGGATTATAATTTATCCTCAAATGAAGCAATGGAAATATTTAGGATATACTTGGGTAAATATGAACAGAATTGGATGTTGTATGATGATGCTTTACCCTGTTTGAATATGGTTAAAGAACTTCTCCTTGGAGTAATTTCAGATGGTGAGGGAGAGCAACAAAGAAGTAAGCTAGCATTTACTAAAATAGACTCATTTTTTAATTCTGTAATCATATCTGGAGATGTTGGTTTAAGAAAACCTCAACCTATGATTTTTGAAAGAAGTGCTAAGGAATTGAATCTATCTCTTAATGAGCTTCTATATGTTGGTGACCATTTAGAAATTGATGCGCTTGGTGCGTTAAATGCAGGTATGCACGGAGTATGGATCAATCGTACTGAACAAATTTACACGAAATCTGATATTAGAATGATCTCCAAGCTGACTGATCTCCCGTATATTATAAAACAATTGCAGTGAATATATTTCTAAGAAAAAAGTACAACTAAATATGTCTTTTATTTGATAATTGATTTTATTGATCTTGCTGCAACCAAGCCAGATACACTGGCTTGAACTAGTGATCGAGTTACACCTGCACCATCCCCTATGCCATATAGTCCTTTAATTTCTGTTTCTAAATTATCTGATAATTTTATTTTACTGGAGTAAAACTTTGTTTCTACTGCGTATAGAAGCGTGTTACTTGAATTAACTCCAGGCATAATCTGATCCAGAGCTTCAAGCATCTCTAAAATACTTTGCAAATGACGATATGGTAATACAAATGATATGTCTCCTGGTATAGCATCTTTAAATGTGGGTTCTATCGAGGATTTTTTCAGCCTTTGCTGATTAGATCTTCTTCCCCTTTTCAAATCAGCAAGTCGTTGAATAATAACAGTTTGACCTCCTGTTAGTAAATTAGCTAACTTACTTACAGATCGGCCATATGCCAAAGGATCATCAAAAGGTTCCGTGAATTTGCTACTAACTAAGAGTGCGAAGTTAGTATTATTTGTTTCATGATTAGAATAGGAATGTCCGTTAACAGTGATCCATTTTTCATCAGTATCCTGATCATAAACCACTTCTTTTGTTACTTCTCCTTTAGGGCAAACACAGAATGTTCTACATTCCTGTTCGAATGTTGGTGAATAAAATTTTGTCTTGAACTCATATAATACATCTGTCAAATGAGTACAGATTTCAGCTGGGACTTCAACCCTCACTCCAATATCTACAGGATTACTTTCTAAAGATAATCCAAGACGGAGAGATTCTTTATGTGTCCATGCAGCTCCAGATCTTCCTGTAGCTAGAATTATATACTTCCCTCTATATTCCCCTTTATTTGTTATAATTCCGGTAACCTTATTATCTTCAGCTAACACTTTCTTTACTGTTTCATTAAAATGAATCTTAACTTTATGCGAAGTAATGATATGATCATACATGGCCATTAAAACTTGAGCACACCTATCTGTTCCTATGTGCAATAATCTATAAGGGATTAAGGAAATTCCATATTTCAGAGCATTCTTTCTTAGATCATGCACCCTCTCTCCATCACCAGTTACAAGTCGATCTCTTGAAGTTCCAAATTCGACATAGATATTTTCTACCTCATCAATTAAACTTTCAAGTGTTCTTAAAGCCAAAAATTCAGACAAATATCCTCCTATATCTGCAGTAAGAGTTAATTTTCCATCAGAAAACGCTCCTGCACCACCCCATCCTTGCATTATCTCGTTTTTACTGCCTGACTCACGGATTTCAATTCGTGTCCGAATGTCATTTCCAGAATCTATCATTAAGACCTTAAAATCATCAGGAGTACCCTTTATTAATTCTAAAGCGGAAAAAATACCAGCTGGGCCCGTACCTATAATTATTACATCGTAGTTAATGGTTTTATAATTATTCATTTCAAAACTTCAGTATAATGCAAATATTAAAGGTATTCGGTGATAAGAATGAGATGGTAGTTAAATTTCCGCCAATTTTCAGGAAAGATTAGCTTATCTATAATTATTCGCTAGTCCAGTTACGTTTTTTGTTTATTTCTTCTTTTACAAGAAATGCTTCTTCTAAATTAATGTTATAACGGTTAGCAATTGCACAAAGAAAAATAAAAATGTCTGCTAATTCATATGATATTTGCGAGGTATTTGAATTGAGATCTATATTTAATCCTTCCTTCTTTCGAATAGATTTAAACAATTCTCCTACCTCTTCCCCCAAGAGTAAGCATTTATCAATCACTGTTTGTTCTATGAAGTTCCGTTCTACCTCTAACTCGGCTACATATTTCTGATATGCATCCAAAGTTGGTTTTTCTTTCAAAGTTGGCATTATATCTATCTTCCCTTAGTATAAAGAATATTTAACAATAGAATTCAAATTTTTATATTATAATTAGGACCCGAAGAAAAGGAATTCTACTCAAAAAAAGTGTTCCTCAAAAATTCATAAATGCGCTACTGCATTAAGGTCTGTTCTCAATTTGTTATGAATAGTTAATTCATGATGTGGAGAAGTGTAATTATGAAAATTATCACAAGAAAAATCTTGTTAGTATTGTTTATTGGTTTTCTTATGACATTTACCATTCCAGGTAAAGGAGGAAACCCATTTAAGAACGAAATTAGCACTGTAAACGGTTTCCCAACATGGGATTCTGGTATGGTGAATATTGAGCAAGTAGTAGAAACAGGCCAAAATGTTTACATCGCTGTTTTAGACACTGGTTTGGCCCCAAACTGGGATGATTATTTCCCAGAAGAAAGAATTGCTACTGAATATGGTATTGGTTTCCAAGAAGCGTTAAAATGGGATCGTGAAATCAATGACTTCGTAGAAACGACAGGTGAAGTACATGTAACAACTTTTATTGGTAGTAGAGGGACATGTCATGGAACACATGTTACAAGTACAATCATTGGTTATTTCTACGGTACGGTGATCGATGAATCGTATGGATATGTTATCCCACCAATTATGGTTAGAGGTATCGCTCCTAATGTGAAAATCATCCCTGTAAAGGTTCTTGCTGATTTTCAAATTCCAGGAATAGAAGATGAAGATGGAAATATAATACCTGGTGAAACTGTTGTATTTGGAACCGATCGTATGGTGGCAGCAGGAATTCAATATATTGCAGACCTAGCTCCCACTCTGGATGGACCAGTGATTATATCAATGAGCTTAGGTGGATCTCTTCCAGATGATTTAGGCGAAACAGCAATTAACAACGCTATCGAAAATGGAGTCATTGTCGTTGCTTCAGCAGGAAATGAGGGTGCTGAAGGTATGGGATGGCCAGGTGCTTATCCCCAAGTGATTTCAGTGGGTGCTGTCGGATGGAGATACGAATGGTGGTGGCCTTACCCTGGTTTTTCAGATGATGAAGGAGATGGGCCAGATCCAGATGAGTTTGGTTTTGTTAACTCATACAGTCCATTAGAAGATGGAAGGAATCGTCTATGGTGGTTACAAAGCGATTATAATGCATACGTTGTCCAAGAAAGCGGCATTGCTGATGATGTCTACGTCACTGATTTTAGTAGTCGTGAAATACCTGATCATCCCAATGGTACCCAAGAATTAGATATCCTAGCACCTGGTAGCTGGATACGGGGTCCTTACCCTGGAGATCCAGGATATTCCCATGTTCCATGGTGGTCAAATAGTTTGGGTGGCTTAAATGGTTGGAATCCAGGTAACTTCTATTATGTTGGTGGCACAAGTATGTCAGCCCCACATGTATCTGGGATTGCAGCTCTAATGCTTCAAGCTAACCCATACTTAACACAAGGAGAAGTTGAGTCCATTATGAAATCAACAGCCCTTAAGATTGAAGCAGGAAGCGTGCATATCGTAGATACGGGATATAATGCCACTGGAGCCCCTGGATGGGTTTGGACTACTGTCGAATGGGGTAGTGATGCAACAGGAGAAGGACTGATTCAAGCTGATCTAGCAGTAACTGAAGCACTAGCTAAGGCATAATAAAATCCCCCCTCCTCCCTTTTTTTTCTGATGTTGTTGAATTATGAATGAATAGTCGTTAAGATATCTCCACTCATAGTTAGGTATTGTGGATACAAATTTGCTGTAAGGCATGAATGAATAGGTAGAATTACAAGCAAGTCACCTATAGAAATACTTTCTATAAATTCTGAAGTCATTTCTAAAACACCATGCTCTTGAGAAAGAGAAACAACATTGGACTCAAGAATAGGATAGAATTTTTTATCCTCTCCAATTACAACAACTTTTCCGTATGATTTTACTCCTTCAGAATTGATTAAACTTTCCTTTGACAGATGAATTGCACCACCATAAATCACAACTTGATTTCTGTCTGGATATTTCGCTATAACTGGACAGGCTACTCCTATAGCTATTTCAGATTCTTCACATGCACCTAATT
>JAEOSP010000018.1 GCA_016840305.1 Candidatus Hodarchaeota archaeon | reverse complement strand
GAGCATTCCTGTATGTCATTACAGCAAGTCGATAGCTATCAATGCTCCATTTACTTTTAGCCAGAGCTTTTCTGATGTCAGCATTGAGAGGATACCTGCTTATAAGGGAATTCCCGCATTTAATGTTAATGTCAATATTCGGTAATGTTTCCAGCTGAGTGAAGTCAGAATCCGGCTTATAATAAGCGTTTTTCAATAATTCGATCCAGAGTCTGAGCTGGCAGATCTTCACCGAATTCTGGTTAATATCAACGCCAAAAAGGCAGTTTTCAATAATGGTCTGTTTCTCATGAAATAAGGTTTCCTGAATTCTCTGACTTTCCGGATTTCTTGGATGATATTCAAAGAATTCTCCATCTTCGTCAGTAATTACAAGTTCATCATTAACTACCTCAATATGATAATCCCTCAATACCTTTCCTTTCCTATCAGTAAGGATCTTTAATTCCGACTTAATGGCTATGATCTCATTTAATGCAGAAACTAGAAAGTGACCAGATCCGACAGCAGGATCACAGATCCTTAGACTAGTGATAATTTCGTTTGCTTTCTTTTTATCCTCAATGTGATTGTAGAGATCCTCCAGTGATTCGCACTTTAATCCTTTTGCCTCATTGAATTTCTGTACTACTGCTCGACGAATTGTCTCACGACACATATACATTGTAATAAATCCAGGTGTAAAGAAAGATCCCTCCTTATATCCGTTTATTTTTTCAAAGATCAAACCCAATACAGAAGCATTAATTAAGGTTTTGTTTTCTTCTTGAATACCTTCAGCTCCTTCACTTGAGAAATCATAAGCATCCAGGAATTCGAGAAGGTATTGGAGGGTTTGTCTTTCACCTTTAATTCTTTTTCCAGTATTATCTTTTAATACTGTGATGTTTAAGATTGGGATTTGGTAATTATCTTCTAGGTTACTGATGCGAATAGTCTTATGCTCAAGATCGCTTGGTTCAAAAAGGGAGCTATTTAAATAAGGTATCTGAGAGAACTTCTTACTAACTATTTCATTTCGTTCCACCTCCTTTACGGCAAGAACATGAAAAGAGAGCCTATTTAATTCATCATAATCTGAAACTGTCTTATAGTCCAGGAATCTGAATTTGGGATCTCCTTTATGATATCTTAAGAGCTGGCCTTCAAGGAGTTTAATAAAAAGAATTCTGTTGATCCATGTGATTACTAATTCAAGTGCAATATTATATAGCTGTTCATCCTTATCTTCTCCATATTCTTGAAGATTAGGAATTTGGGACAAACAATCCTCATAATTCAATATTGTAACAGCATTTTCAATTAAAGAGCCAGCATTTCTATTTTCTCCAATCTTTCTTCTTATTATTTTTTTACTTTTTTCTTTTATTTCTTCGAGGCCAATAATATGCAGTAACTCATTATAGAATCTACGATCCAATGTGTTACTATCATTGATAAAGGGAAGTTTTAACAGATGTTCGGGAGAGAATATCTTGTATAGGGGTATTATTGAAGAAATATCTTCTGAATCAAAAGCAGATTTAAAATCCCTCAGATCAAAATATGTATATGAAATCTGGTAATCAGATTGATCGATAAAGGGAACTACAATATCATTATAGAAGAAATCTGTCGATTTACCGGATAACCTCCCCTCTTCGAAATCTTTAAACTGGGAAACTAGCTTTTTATTCTTGGCAAATAACTTTTCAAATTCATTGGAATCAAAAAGGAACCATTCAAAATTATTGGTAGCAATAAGGTGCTTTATTTCCAGATTCCCATCTGTGATTCGCTCTCTTAAATAGTACAATACTAACTCATGAAATGCCTTCGCATTAAGGTTTTCCTTAGTTGGCATTTCGGTTTTGTTTGATGGTTTTTTAGCTTCAATAAGAACTCCGACTGAAGATTTTGAATCCTTTCCATTATGAATTACCAGGTCTGTTCTTCCTTTTGTGTTGATGTAATGGTTTTGACTATAGTAAGTATTTTTGAGAAAGTCAGCAGTGATGTTTTTATGAAACTCCTCAGATTCAGACTCGTTTATCTGGTTGAGATAGTTGGATATATTAAACTTAAAGGTATCTATCTGAGAACGGTTTGGTTTAACCTTTAAGAAAGCTTTATTGATGGATTTTCTTATATTGAGGTTATTGTTTAACATCATTAAACTTTATACCTAAAGATACATAATTGTTAAAGAATTACATTGATAAAAATTGATGGAGATTTGTATTTCAAGCGTAACTGGTACTATGTT
>JAEOSP010000164.1 GCA_016840305.1 Candidatus Hodarchaeota archaeon | reverse complement strand
AATTGGAGTTTTTATTTGCCACTGTGGTCATAATATTGCTGGAACTGTAGATGTTGCCAAAGTAGCTAAAAATGCGGCAAATTTGCCTAATGTGGTAAAGGCAGAACATTATATGTTCATGTGTTCTAAGCCTGGAGTTCAAATGGTTAAAGATTCCATCAAAGAGTTAGGCGTTAATCGTACTGTGGTTGCTTCATGTTCAAAAAACCAGCATGGTAGAACTTTTGCTCGTGCAATTGAGGAAATGGGATTAAATAGACATAGGCACCAACAGGTTAACGTTAGAGAATTTTGCAGTTGGGTTCATCAAAAAGAAAAAGATAAAGCAACTCAAAAAGCATTGAAATTAGTTGAGGCAGGTGTTAATCGCGCAAGAAAGTTAGAAGATGTGGAAACTCGAAAGATTTCAACAACTAAAGCAGCATTAGTTATCGGTGGTGGTATTGCAGGACTTCGATCTGCCTATGATTTAGCTGAATTAGGAATTCCAGTCTATTTAGTTGAGAAAGAATCAACTATTGGTGGTCATATGACCCGTTTAAATAAAACATTTCCCACGTTAGAGTGTCCGCAATGTTCAATTTCTCCATTAACAAATGGAGTAGCTAATCACCCATTAATAGAGTTATATACCAATGCTCGAGTAAAAGCTGTTGAGGGGTCCATGGGAAACTTTGAAGTGGAAATTGAGATCAAACCGAGATATGTAAAAGATAACTGTACCTCTTGTGGTGAGTGCTCAGCACACTGTCCCGTTGAGGTTCCAAGTGAATGGGATATGGGAATGTCAATGAGAAATGCAATTTATAAAGCATATCCTCAAGCAATTCCTGCCACCTTTGTAAGAGACAAGAAGAATTGTATTGAATGTAATACATGCATAAATATCTGTCCTGTACAAGCCGTTGATTTCAATATGGAGCCTGAAACGAAAACCATAAAAGTAGGATCGATAATTGTAGCTGCTGGATATGATGAATATGATCCTTCTGAAATTGAACCCTATCATTATGGGCAGGAAGGCTATGAAGATGTTATTACGCAATTAAAATTAGAACGTATGTTATCTCCCACATCATTGACAAATAGTGAAGTTTTACGTCCTTCTGATGGAAAAATTCCTAAAAGTATTGTAATGATTCAGTGTGTAGGAAGTAGAAATGATCAAGTTGGTAATGAATATTGTACAGGAGTATGTTGCAAATTTGCTATAAAGAATGCTCGAATTGTAAAAGAGATGTATCCAGATACAGATGTTACAATCTGTTATATCGATGTGAGAACCCCTGGATTGAATTTTGAAGAGTTATATAAATCTGCTCAAGAAGTTGGAGTAAGATTTATTCGAGGTCGTCCTTCAGAAATAATAAGAAATCCTATTTCTGGTGAGTTGAGAGTTATAGTTGAGGATACCTTAAGTCAGACTCCTTTAAAATTAAAGGCAGATTTAGTAGTACTGTCTGCGGCGATGGTTCCCCCTGAAGGAATAGGTCCTTTAGGTTCAAAATTAAAAGTTCTCCGCTCCAAGGAAGGTTTTTTAAAAGAGTTTCACATCAAAATGAACCCTACTCTAAGCAGTAAAGGAGGAATCTTTTTAGCCGGAACAATTCAAGGTCCAAAAGATATCTCAGAAACAGTTGCGCATGCAGGTAGTGCTGCTGCACTAGCAGCTGCCCCATTAGTGAAAGGTTATATTGAAAAAGAAATGCTTATCCCATCAATCGATTATGATCTATGTGTCAAATGTGGATTATGCAAAACAGTTTGCGCACCTGCTGCAATCGATATCATGGGGGATGGCACTCCTGAAGTGAATGAAGTTGCATGCAAATCATGTGGTATGTGTATGCCTGCTTGTCCAACAGGAGCGATTCAGTTATTAAATTTTAAAGATACACAATTATTAGATGAAATAATCGCCGTAGCAGGCGGAGGTGCTATATGCGAAAATGAGTGAATGTGAATATATAGAACCAGAAGTACTCGATAAAATCGAGAATATTGTTGTTTTTATGTGTAATGAATGCGGTCAAGGTTCCGCGAATACAGCCGGAGTCGCTCGAATGGCTTATAATCCATCAATTCGGATAGTTCGGGTACAATGTACTGGACAGGTTGGTCCAATACAAATCATGGATGCTCTAAGTAATGGGGCTGATGCTGTGGCGTGTGTTGGCTGTTGTTTAGGTGCTTGCCATTTCTTTAATGGTAATATT
>JAEOSP010000163.1 GCA_016840305.1 Candidatus Hodarchaeota archaeon | reverse complement strand
GCATATTCAGCATAAGATGATGTAGTCCAAAAACTACCAGCCATAACTTGGTCTCCTTTCTTGTATAGTGTTACATCTTTTCCTACGGCTTCAACTACTCCCGAGAGCTCCATCCCGAGTGCATTTCTCTTCGGTTTTCTAATACCTATTATCATTCGTGCTAAGAGCCATTGTAAGCGAGGAACATCGAATTTTCTCATTCTCACATCTCCTACATGGACTGTTGTGGCAAATATTTTGATGAGTACTTCATTGTCCTTGGGAACTGGTTTATCTACCTCTTTAAGCTGGAGAACCTCTGGGCCTCCGTATTTAGTGCAAATAATAGCTCGCATTTTCTTATTATCCATTTTTATCACCATTGAATTTAATTGCTACTATCTAACATGCGAATTCAATCTCTTTTATTTGGGTAATCTTCTTTATTTCGGTTTTTCTACTTCGTTGAATTTTTGACTAATATTACATCCCTTATTATCAATTATTGAGCTTTATTTAAGTTTCCTAACGAGAAAACGGAACTCTTTAGGACCAAGATCTTCTACAGAAATGAGTTCCTGACCCGTGACTTCAGCCCAGGCTGGAATGTCAGTTTTACTTCCAGGATCAGTAGTTACAATTTCAAGCACTTGATTAATTTTCATTTTTTTCAAGATCTTTCTGGAGTTCAAAATTGGTTTAGGACAAAGCCAACCCCGTGCATCCAATCTTTTATCTATTTCAGTCATAGATTTTTCATCCAGTGTTTCTTTTACTTCGATAATTTGATGATTGTCATCTAAAGGTTTAACATCTTCATCAGGAGATATAACATCTTCAGCTGTAGTAAGTGGATACCCTTTCTTTTTCCACAATTCCATGCCCCCCTTTAAACTCTTTACATTTGTAAAGCCTGCTTCCAACATTATTTCCACGCCAACCAAGCTCATTCCACCACCAGGACAAATAGTTATTATCTCCATTTCTTTAAATGACTGAAGATCCTCTAAATTGGTGACTTTTTCCATAAATGATTGAAGATCCATTAAATGAGATGAGAGTTCCATGATTCCCATCCTTATTGCAGTTGGTATATGTCCATATACGGTCATGTATGAGCTTTCTCCCTTTCCATTAAATTCCTCCTCTGGGCGAAGATCAATTATTAACAGAGGTTCATTAGAATTTGTTGTTTCAAGTAGCTCATCCACAGTAATTTCAGGTATGGTCGGTAGATACCACCTTCTCTTTATGACTCTATAAAAAAACATTTTTGTGAACTTATAACCCATTTTAAGCTTACTAGTTTTATATTCTTTTACATCCCCCATTTTTCCATCTTTCAATTTTATTACCTTTTTTTCTATTTTTGTTCTACCTAAGACTTAGTGGTGGGATACTCTTTTTCTATCCACAAATCTAATCCCCCATGTAAGCTCTTAACATTTAGAAAACCTGCTTCAACCATTAGGTCTACTGCAATCAGGCTCAATCCTCCACCTGGACAATATGTTACTATTTCTTCTTCTAGATAGGGTTGAAGATCCCCTAAGTTAGATTTTAGTTCTCTAATAGGAATATGCTTTGAATGAGGAATGTGCCCAGTATCTCCGTTGAATTCTTCAGCAGATCGAATGTCAATTACTAATAGAGATTCATTTGACTTTATGCGATCATGTAATTCATCCACAGTAATTTCAGACTCATCATATCCTCTCGCAATTCGGTAGAATAATCTCAATGTCCTTTTAGGATATTTCAACATATTTTTCAAGTAGTAGTTCATTTGTTATAACCCTTAATTGTCTGAAATGAATAAAAATCCATTTTATTAAATGTTTAAACCTCTAAAAATTATATCATTGACTCGTTCCAAGATCTCTTACTTGTATCAAAATTCTACGGTATTTTAAGTCTGTTTTAAGGTCAAGATTAATAGTTTTTTACTCATTTGAAATTGTTGCGATGTAGCATCGTGAGCATTACAAAATAATTTATATTTAAGCAGTCTAGAATATTATTTTAACTTTTTAATGTAAATATTCTCGTTTTGTAAGATTATCTCAGCTTCGTCAAATATATGTATTAATTGTTAAAGCTAGTTCTCCTATTATCTAATCATTGGAATTTATCCTAAAAAGAATTTGCTTTACCAACAAAATAATGTGCTAGGTTAGTAAAATGACTCCATTGAGCGAGTTAATGAATCTAATGTATCAAATTTTACTCTATTTCTTAAAGCTCACTTATTAAAGAACTTAAAATCACATGGATTTTTTAAGCTATTGTTAAGGAATATGGAGGAAGAAGAATAGTTCTAAAATCATCTCAGAATTATATATTTCAAAGAGCCTGTATAAATTCAATTGATTTTCGACAAGAAGAGGTATTTTTATCCCATATAGAGAGAAATTGCAGCCTTAAACATGATCGATTAGGTTTACTCTTGTTGTGATAACGGGTAATGGCAAGCTATCCAGTGGTTTGATTGAAGTTTTCTCAACTTTGGTTCTTCCTTACCACAAATAGAAGGATTTGAGTAAGAACAGCGAGGGTGAAACCTACAACCTGAGGGGGGATTAATTGCGTCGGCGACCTCACCTTTAGGAAGTTCATAATTCTTTTTTCCAGGAATTGGAGTGGGAATAGCGTCAATGAGAGCCTTGGTATAGGGGTGAAAAGGTTTTTTGAAAATTTCTTCAACTTCCCCCATCTCAACTAATTTACCAACATACATTACACCAATACGGTCCCCAAAGTGTCTTGCAGTAGCTAAATCATGTGTGATGAAAAGAATAGAAAGATCGTGCAACATTTGTAATGATTTTAATGAATCAAGAATACCAGCTCTTAAACTTACGTCCAGCATACTTGTAGGTTCATCGGCAATAAGAAGTTCTGGGTTTAAAATAATTGCACGTGCAATAGATACGCGTTGTCGCTCTCCACCGCTGACCTCATGTGGGAATTTAGCGTAATATTGTGATGCTGGAGATAAACCTATCTCATTAAATAATTCTAATACTTTTGGATTTGTTAATTTTCGTTTCTGAATCCACGAATGATATACCCAGATAATTGATGCTATGGAAAATAATAATATCGCTAGTAGTGAGCTTGTACCAGAATAATCAATTGGAGTTATAATATTAAATATTTCTTGCATAAATGTTACTAAAAAGTTTAAAGGTAATATGAGAGTCGTGATTATTGTATTAACAAAAAATTGCACCGGATCAGTGAACATTAATTCAATAATCTGTGCAAAGTTTAATAGAATGTAAGTGATATCATTAATTGAATCTTGAAATGTAGGTGCTTCAGATCCTTCAATTAAAAACGCTAAAAGAATCAAAAAGAATGATATAAAACAACTGATGGAAAGAAATACTTCCGTAAAAAAAGAATTACGTAATTTTTTCTTTGTATTATCATCAGTAACTTTATCATGAATTGTTAAAGAGTGAAGTACTGAATCGCCTAGTTTCATTCTTGGATTTAATGAAGAATAAGGATTTTGGAATATTATTTGTGATTTAATATCATCTTTTTTTGGTTTCAGCTCATTAGATGAAATCTTTTCCCCTTTCCATATAAATTCACCAGCCGTCGGTTTTTCTAACCCTACAAGTACATTTGCAGTAGTAGTTTTCCCACATCCACTTTCACCGACAAGACAAAATATCTCACCACGCTCAACAGAAAAACTAATATCATCGATAGCATGGACAAATTCTTGTTTCTTTGAAAATAGACGGCGAAAGAAACCACGTTCAATCTGGAAGTATTTTTTCAGGTTAGTAACTTCTACAATTGGAGTGTCTTTATTATTAAATGATTTTGATTGCAAATTTATCACGGAACTATTCGAATTGTGTGTTGTATTTGTCATCATACTTGAAGCATTTTACAAAGTGTTCTATTTTATTATTCGTGGTAAGTTTTACAAACTGAGGATCTTCACTTTTACAAATTTTGATAGTAAAGGGACAACGATCAGCAAAACGGCAACCTTTAATTGTACTTTTCAAATCGGGAGGTAATCCTGGGATATGTTTTAATTTTTTCTTTGTTTCATCTTTAACATTTGGTATAGCAGAAATCAAAGCTTGAGTGTATGGATGTGCGGGATTTTCGAAGATAGTGTAAGTATCTCCGACCTCAAGTATTTTGCCTGCATACATGATCGCCACACGATTTGTAATCTCTGCAACAATTCCAAGATCGTGAGTAATGAGAATAACAGTTAAGTTAAAATCTTCTATAAGCTCTTGAAATAGTTGTAAAGTCCTTGCCTGAACCAAAACATCCAAGGCGGTTGTTGGTTC
>JAEOSP010000162.1 GCA_016840305.1 Candidatus Hodarchaeota archaeon | reverse complement strand
CTCTTTATGATCATTGTAATCTCCTAGTTTCTCTAAACCGAATAATAGATCTTTCCTCAGATTTATTTTCCGCTTCAAACAACTCTTTGTTGTATGTACTCATTTTGGGGACATTTCTTCAAAGCTTGGATAGGGACATTTCAGGGACATTTTAAGAAAGCAGGACGGCTTTCGCTGCTGTGAATTTGTTAGGAGCAATAGTGTTATGACAAATAAATTAATGGATTTGCTGAAAATCTAGATTAGAACCCAAATAGAGGGTTCTTTAATTTTTTTCTTCAATAATAACTGTATGCATATTCATGAGTGGGAAATTTCATAACCGGCGTTCTTCCAAGCAATCATACCGCCCAGCAGATTGTGGACGTCTTGAAATCCTGCTCGAAGTAGAATACTTGCTGCTAAGCTTGCACGATTTCCCACATTACAGACCACTATGATTGGACGATCTTTTGGTATTTCTTTAACTCTGTTTTGTAGGTAACCTGAGAAGATATTAACTGATCCAGGAATGTGACCTTGATTCCATTTTTCATCTTCTCTAACATCTAATATGAACAGGTCAGTGTTTTTATTTGACCACTCTTTTAATTCTTGTACAGAAATTAAACCAAAATGTTCCAAAGGTAGGGACTGCTTATACCAACCTTCTATCCCCCCACCAAGATATCCTGTTATATCATCATAACCTAATCTGTAAAGTAATCGAACAGCTTTATTTAGATAATTCTTATCCTCCAAAATTAACAGAATTGGTTTATCATAGGGCAGAATCCAACCTGCATAGGAGGGAATTCTTTCCAGCCAAATACTATAGGAGTTTTTTAAATGAGCACCACCAAATGATGGCGGTTGACGCGTATCCACTACAATAGCGGCCAGTTTCATCTGTTCTAAGAATGCTTTTGGAATAAGAGGGGTAGGATTTGGTAATTTATTCAATATTGGAGGTCCGTCTTGATTATATTTTTCCATTTTCAAAAAGTATGGTGGTCGAGTGTGGTGTTCAGTAATTTTGTGTTCTATGAATTCTTCTCTTGTTTTCTGTAAAACTGGATTAAATTCCCCTTCTATACCTAGTGTGCTTTCTTCTCGTTGACTGATAGCTCCTCCACAAACTGATCCGGCACCATGTGCAGGAAAAATAAGCACTTCATCACCCAGAGGTAACAGTTTGTTAAAAATACTATTATAAAGTGCTTCAGCTAATCGTGGAGCTTCAATGGGTCCATATAAATCTGTTCGTCCAACATCTCCAACAAATAATGTGTCGCCAGTAAATACCATCAATGGCTTTTCACTTAGGTCTAAATCGGCTAAAGCAAATGACATACTTTCATCTGTGTGACCAGGTGTCTCTAATGCTTTCAGTTTCATTTTCCCAAAGAAAAATTCCTGGCCATCCTTTATTGATTGGCCATATTTGAAGTCCAGTTTTGATCCATGATAGATCTCCGCTCCTGTACTTCTTGCTAGTTCAACAGAACCTATTACATAATCTTCATTTCTATGTGTCTCAAAAACCGCTTTTATCGTCATCTCTTCTTGCTGAGCCATATCTATAAAAATTTGGCAATCTCGCCGGGGATCAATAATTATTGCTTGATTTCCCGAACCTATGAAATATGAATTGTGGGATAGTCCTTCAGATTTAACTTTTTCAATCAACATAAAAGACAACTATATTGAATTTATTGAATTAGTATATTAAGTATCACATTGATTGTAGAAGTGGAAAACAATAATTATCTTTACCAATTGGATTCTGTTATGCGCGCATGCTTTTTAATATGCAAAAGCTTATTTTGAAAAATTGATTGATATAATTTTATATGTTTCCATTAGGATTTTTTCCATATATTGTAGGCGGAATACTAATTGGAGTAGGCGTAAGTCTTATTTACATTGCAACAGGACTCCATGCAACACAAAGCAGTTTCTTCGATACTATACTGTCATTTTTTTCTAAAAGACCATACTTCCTGCAAAAACAGTATATCGATTCTAGAGGATGGCGTATTACTTTTGCCATAGGGGTTATTCTAGGAGCATTCATTTACACAATAACATTAGCAGCAGAAGGTTTCTTCACGACATCAGTAGAATGGTGGAGACT
>JAEOSP010000017.1 GCA_016840305.1 Candidatus Hodarchaeota archaeon | reverse complement strand
TGAATCACTTGAAAAAACTCTTCAGCAGTTTGTGGATCAATATCCCATGGTGGATCTCGTAAAACGAATTTGGGGATTGTGACTTTCTCTGACAACTCAATAAAGTCCCTGATAGTCTTAAGAATCTCTAATTTGCTTCTTTGGTGATTTGACATCGTCCTTACCACATAAAACTTTTAGTTATATACAAGAAAGGTAGAATTTATATTTTTTGTCTTTTTTTGAGTTTGGAGCAAGTGAAAAGCTGAAATAGTTGAAAAAATTGGAATTGTACACCGTATTAAACTAGGAGCACTTTTTGTAGAGTTCAATCTCGACAAGAGTTGAAAGAGATTCATTAATATTATTAATCTGATTTATTTCTCTTTTTTCCTTAAATAAATGAATTTTGACAATAAGCGAAAATTTTTCAATCAAGTCTTTCAGCCCTTCTTGAAATTCTACAGAAATTTGTGAGAACAATGTCAGAAGATGCAGATCCCATATTAGAAGAAATGAAAAAGCGCAGACTGCAACAACTTCAAGAACAGCTGAAATCAAAGCAGCAAGAAGAAAAAATGATATCAGAAATATCCGAGAAGTTAGCGCCGCCTCCTGATTCATTAATCCCATTAGGGATTTCTAACCTTACAGATTCATCTTTTAGAGATTTTATGGAAACATATTCTTATAGACTACCTATCTTCATCGACTATTGGGCACCATGGTGTCAACCTTGCCGCCAGGTCGCTCCTATCATTGAATCATTAACAGAAAAATATCATGGACGGATTCTCTTCACGAAATTCAATACAGAAAATAATTCCATCATCCCAAGTCTATTAGATATTCGTGGTATTCCCACATTTCAGATATGGAAAAATGAGAGATTGCTCTATCAGCTCGTTGGTGCACAAACCTTTACTCGGTTTACTACCTGGTTGGATGCTGTTCTGAAACGCATTGAAAGCGGCACAGTTGACACGGAAGAAAAGACATTAAAGAGATTAAAGCGAGGCAAGCTGACTGATGCGTATAAGAAAAAAGAAGGCAAATAAATTATAGCAACCAGTCGTCGTACAAGTTACAAATCTTTTTAACGAAAACTAACGTTAAATCTGACAAACATAATCATACTGATTTGGGGTGGAAAAAGGATAGTATACTGTTATCGTTAAATATTGGCTGTATAAGTCTTAGATAGTGGTAAAATTCACTAAGCTACATTATTTCTGAACCATCCAATGCCTCTAGTTTAATTAGAAAGCCCGCTTTACTGCGAGTTCTGCTATACTTTCTAGAATATCACGAATATCCTCATTCTTGAGATTTATAGTTGATAGAGTCGTTTTCGCTTTTTTGGTCCATTTTTCAGCTTCATTTCTTACAATTTCTTTTATATTAGTTTTTTCTATTAATGGTACGCATCTATTGACTCGTTCTTCCTTTGAAAGAGCTGGATCAGAAAGGTACTGTTTTAATAGTTTTGCCTCTTCTTCTTTAAGTAACTCTAGCGTTTGGACAATAACGAAATTGCCTAATTTTTGCTCAATAATATCCTTGTAAACTGCTTTTCCAAATTCATTTGAAGTAGCAAAAATATCAAGATAATCATCAGCTAATTGAAAGGCGATGCCAGCAGACCATCCATATTTTTCAGCACAAGCTTGTTCATCAAGTGTTCCACCTCCGATAAGTGTCCCAAGCCTACATGCCGCGGCAAGAAGGGAAGCAGTCTTCCCTTTAATCATTGTTAGATAATCTTGGATGGATACTGTGAAATAACGATGTTTTTGGAAATAATGATTTGATTGAGGTTCTTTTTGTTCAAAGAGGATGTCTAATCGCTCTCCTTCAGTTAACTCTCGTATTGTCTTTGAATAGATAGCGGCTGTAAATTCACTATATTTTCCCGTTGCCTTGGCCGCTTCATAAATTGCCTCTCGATGAATGATTCCTGCTAGAATAGCGAATTCATCGCCATACTTTGTACGCACAGTCGGTTTACCGCGTCGAAGCTCGGCCCGGTCGATAATATCGTCTAGTATTAAGGAATAGCTATGAATGAGTTCGATGCCTGCTGCG
>JAEOSP010000161.1 GCA_016840305.1 Candidatus Hodarchaeota archaeon | reverse complement strand
GTTGCCTTTAAATGCAGCTCTTATTTTAGGTGTTATAATTTTGTTTTTCACGTCCTATGAACTATATCTCTCAAGAGTAAACACAGATAGGGATATCACCGAAATTGTACGCCATTTAGCAATTATGGAAGAGAAAATAGATTCAATCGTTGAATCCATTAAATCTGAAGAATCTAAAGAATAATACAACTTCTGTGTGGTTCAAGTTTTGACTTTAATTCTTCAACGAAAGGATTATAAATCTATGAAAGTCTAAACTTGACAGCATTGTGTCATAAAAAATTATAAACTTAAAATTTATTTAAAAGGAGACAAATGAATGCCAGTAGCTGATCCAGAACTGAGAGACCTAGCAAGGCAACACTTACTTTACCACATGATTTGTAGAAAATGCTATGCAAGAAACCCGATTGGCGCAAAGAAATGTCGGCGATGCCGCTCAAAAGATCTCAGACCCAAAAAACGTGAATTAACTGGATAGAATTAAATATTTCTTTGGGCGGGTGGTCTAGCTGGCTATGATGCCGCCCTCACGCGGCGGAGTATCCTTACAATATCTGTTTGGATCCGGATGTCGTGAGTTCAAAGGAAAAAGGATAGAATCTATCTTTCTGAAAATCTCACCCCGCCCACCAAAATAGAGAAATAAAAAAATCGAGAGGAGAAATTCATGCCGAAACAAATCAATGACCCAGATGAACTCTTAAGACTTTCTGAAAATGCAATTGAAGCACGAATTAAAAGATTAAAAGACATTGTCAAAATAAAAATTCGTACACCAAAGTATCTTTATGTTATGAAAGCAGCACCAGAAGTAGCGGAAGAAATTCTCAAGCGGGTGCGCTGCGAGATCGTTGAAGTGTGATCATTTTATGGTTAATTCTTCAGAGAACTGTTTTATACATGTTAACGAATTTTTTTGTCAATATTTTTGAATTCAAATTTTTGATTGAATGACTTTTAGCTTTTTCCTGAATCCGTTTTCGTATGTCAGGATTTCTATAGAGAAATAAAATCTTATCAGTTAGTTGTTCAGTATTTTTTGGATCTACTAAAAGCCCATTTTCGCCATCTATTATGATTTCTGGAGTTCCACCAGTTTTTGTTGCAATCACTGGTTTACCAAAATGAAATGTTTCTAATAAAACGCGACTTAATGGCTCATCCCAAATAGAAGGCAGCACAATAGTATCACAAAGTTCATAAAATGACGGGATTTCGTCATGTGCGACAAATCCAGTGAAAATAACATATTTATTGAATTTTAATTCTTTTATAAGTTCTTGTAGTGCTGATTTTTTATTTCCATCTCCAGCGATCACAAGTTTTATTTGATCTGTTATCTTTACAATATCAACGAACGCCTTAATGAGGTACTCGACTCCTTTTTCAAAAGTAATCCGACCCACATATCCTACAATGAAATCTTCTTCCGAAAGTCCATATTCTTGTCTGAGGGTTGTTTGAGATTTACTAGTTATTTCAGAAGCATGATATTCAGGTATATTATAAAGTGTCACTAATTTGCTCTTGTCAATTTTTAATGTCTTGAAAAGAATATTTCTAACATGTTTACTCACACAGATTATCTTGTTTGCTTTTTTAAGAAATGAACGTCTCAAAATCATAAAGATGTAATGATGAAATCCAGTCTTCCAACTACCTAGGCATTTTATTGCAGATGAGGGAGCACATTCAGTACATTCTCCTTGATCCGGTATAAACATTGTTAGTCGTGGACAGATTGGCCAATAATTTCTCATTGTAACTAAAATAGGTTTTCTTAAAATTTTAGCCGCAATTATTGCTCCTGGTGTAGTTCTAAAGTCTAAAACATGGATAAGTTCGACATTTCTAGCTTTTAGATATGAAATTAGTGTTTTTGCTAGAAGTAAGGAATATGGTTCAAGAGGGTATCCTGTAGCTGGGAAAGGCGCGGGGATTATACGTTGTACCTCTATTCCATCTTCTTGTTTTAGAGGCTTCAAATTATCGAGTTTTCTTGTGATTACAACTATTTTATGATTTAAATTTGCCAGATTTTTTATAAGAATATAGTTTGAAATTTCTCCTCCTCCTGTGACATCTGGTGGAAAACGATACGTAATGAAACAGATGTTCACTTTTTTAACCTCTGTATATTGTGATATATACACCCGTAGGAAGTTAGCGTATTTTCCAATAGGAGATCTATTATTTCACTTCAGTCAATATTGAGATACGTTTTATACGAAAATCACTTAAAGCTATTTATCAAATCTCATGGGCAACTGATAGTGATGATATGGTGTATGCTCCCGTTATAAGGAAAACCAAAGACATACTTCAGAGAGTATTCCTTGAACGAAATACTCAGATTCTACTTATTATTTTTGTCTTAGCATTGGTTTTACGAATATTGTGTTTAGGAATGAACCCTTTAGTAGGGTTAGTTATCCCTGATGTAATTCGTATTCTGATACTAGGTGAAAATCTTTCCCAAGGATTAGGCTATACATTATTCGATCACCCAGAAGAAAAAGTCCCGCCAATTTACCCATTAATTATCAGCGGGGCTTATTTACTTGGAGGAGTTACTTATCAAAGTGCAATTATTCCTTCGATAATAATAAGTAGTCTTACAGTGATTCCAGTTTACCTCATTGGGAAACAACTGTCCAACGACTATTCAGGACTCATCGCAGCATTATTTGTTGCAGTAAATCCTGTACTTTGGTTGTTTTCTGGAATTCCAATGACTGAAACCATTTTCGTATTTTTTACACTATGTGCGCTTTACTTCTTGTTATTCAAAAAGGAAATCCAAAATCAATTTTTAGGAGGGATGTTTATAGGTTTGGCTTACCTAAGTCGATACGCAGGCATCTTAATACTGTTTGCCTACATTCTCATACTAATTTTCAATATAATAAAAAGAAAATATACCAGAGACTTACTTATCGCTTTTATTTGGGTTATTATAGGTTTTTCAATTATTACCTTTCCATGGTTCTTGCGAAATACCATTGTGTTTGGTACACCTATGGGTTTTGGTTTTCTTGAATTATGGAGAGATCCTGTGTCAAGTGGTGTATCAAGTCAATATTCAGACGTTAATATGCTTGAGTATTTTCAAACACATTCTGCTCTTGAAATTCTTTCAAGACCTTTTGAGGGCTTGATTTTTTACTCTGCTGTATCTGTCTTTGCAGTACCCATTACGATCTTGATTTTTGCAATTCCTGGTGTCTATTTCTTAGGTATAAAGGAAAATAGTTCTCTTATTTACTTGTTTTTCATCTTGCATCTTTTCTTTTATGCATGGTTTCCTTCGCGATTGCCGAGATATCTTATCCCACTTATTCCGCTGATTTCAGTATTTGCAGCTATATCAATAGCGAGAATTTATAATTCACAAAGAAATTGGGATTTCCTAGTTTTAAAGAGAATTAAGTTTTCAAGAATTCTAGGGGGACTTTCTTTAACCATTATTGTTACCATAAATATTTACAGTATTCTTTTGCTCTCTTCATTAACTGCTGTTAATCCTACTTTTTCGCTAAACATGACAGAACCTTTAACCAACCTCAATACGAATATTGAAACTCAATTAATCGAATTTGGAGTCATACCCTCTCCTGCAACAGAAGAATATGTAAATGCTGCAGAGTGGTTAAAAGATAATGCATTCTCTGAAGCGGTTGTAATAGCACGAAAGCCATTAGTATTTCATCACTTCTCTAGATTAAAGGTATTGGGATTTCCAAAGTTTCATTTGAATCAAACTTTGGAAAATGCGATTTTGAAATCAAATGTCAGTTACATTGTATTAGACTCAATGGAACCAGATTCAAGAGAATACCTTCC
>JAEOSP010000160.1 GCA_016840305.1 Candidatus Hodarchaeota archaeon | reverse complement strand
TAAAGGAGCTTATACAATTTGGTTGACTATCTGAATCTCATAGGAATTTCAAAACGATTTGAAGATACAATTTCCCTTTCCACGATTACTCTGTCTGTAAAAAAAGGAGAAATAATGGGAATTCTTGGTTCATCAGGATGTGGAAAAACTACTTTGTTGAAACTCATTTTAGGATTATTTACTCCTTCAGAAGGTGATATACTCATTGATGGGTATTCAATCCTAAAGATATCTCCTGAAAAACGCAATTTTGGATATATACCTCAAAATTTAGCCTTATTTTCCCATATGTCGGTCAGAGAGAATGTAGCTTTTGGTTTAAAAGCAAGAAAAAGTGATGATGTAACTATTTCTGAGAGATTAAAGAAGATACTTAATCTATTAGAAATTTCTCATCTTCATTCTAAGCTACCACATCAAATAAGTGGAGGAGAGCGTCAACGAGTCGCTCTTGGACGTGCACTAGCATTAGAACCTGCATTAATACTTATGGATGAACCATTGAGTTCATTAGATACAGAATTATCACAGCAGCTTCGATGGCAAATTAAGGATATTTTGAAAAAAACAGAAAGTACTGCAATTTTTGTTACTCATAATCCAGGAGAAGCTATTTCCATTTGTGATCGAATTGCTATTATGGATATCGGACGTATTATTCAGGTTGGAAAACCAAATGAGCTATTAAATTCCCCTTCGGATCCTAAAGTTCTGCAAATACTTGGTAAATCAAATATTTTCTCAGTAAGAATTAAAAAAAATGAGAAAACTCAACTTAATCAAATTTATTCTTCTATTGGTATTTTAAACCTACCTGAAGATTATCAATCGAAAAAAATTAATGCTTGCTGGATATCAGAAGATAAAATCAGTTTAGATCCTCTCTTAACTTCAGATTCTCATTATATTGATGGTGAATTGCTTGGTACAGAATGGGGAAGAGTTAGAAATAGACTTATATTCAAACTATCCGATTCAACTCAATTAGTTATGCAGGTACCGATCACAAAAACAAATCTCCCTCTTACAGGAGATATAGTCAGACTTTACTTCAAGGAAGAAAATCTAAAATGGATTTTTTCAAAGTGTCCTGACAAAAAAAGTTAGATTGATGATAAAATGATAATTTGAATAACTAGCTGTTCTCCAATGACTCACTAATAATGAGGGTCACTGATTTAGTAACGTTTGGAATTTGTCTAATTTCTTTCGTGACAAAATGCCCTAGTGATCTCACATCTGCCGCTTGAATTTCAGCGTACAGGTCATATTCTCCAAAGGTTATTTTGCATTTTTTAACTTCTTCTAGTTCAAGAATTTGGTCTCTAATATCCTGTTCTTTTCCAGGCATGACACATAATAATATTACAGCATCAACCATTAATCTCAGCTCATAATATCCTGTAATTTCGGTTTTCGTAGTATATTGTAGATACGTGGAAGTCTTCGTTTTTCAGGTGAAGATAATTGTACTCTTTTTTAAATTTCTTTGGACAATTATTATGAGAATATTCCAGACTTCTGACTGGATAATATTCTGTTTGAACTCTACTGAAATCTTTTCTAATAAAGTAAACGCTTCACGATTAAGTTGTGTACAATAAACCTATGAGTGTATTGCAATTCTACTAAAGTTATGCAAAACACTGGGATTTATTATTTTGATCACTAATTATATTAATAAAACGTCGAAATAATTACTAGTTACTTTAAATCGATTATAGATAAATAAAAGCTTGTTAATAGATTAATAACCTGTGTACTGAAAGATTTTCATCTAAAACAGCAAAAAATTGTGAAGAAAAGCCAAATCAAGCATAATGAATATTAAGCATTGGATATTTTAAATTAATACGAGAAAATATATCTAAGTGAGAAGGCTATTGAATACTGGTATATCAGATCTAATCATCCATCCAACAGTTCGACCTCAACAACAGAGAACTTACGAGAAAATCCATGATAACTGGTCAGGTTTTCATTCTTTTTTTTGCTCTTTACCGACAGGATCAGGTAAAACTGATATTGCAGCATGTTTGTTATCTGATTACATTCTTAACAAGAAAGGAGGAAAAATCGATATTTTAGTGCCATATAAAATGCACCAAGATTTTTGGTATTCAATTTTACAGATGTATGGTCGAAAACATGGATTTACTGTTGCATTATTAAAAGGTAGAGGTGCTTACTACTGCCCGATCATAAAATCTGGAGCAAATATTTCACCTTGTGCATTTGACCCAATATATGCTCAAACATGCCGTTCACGTCAGAGATGTTCACTATTAAAAGCCCGTAGAGAGATAAGGAAAAGTCAAGTACGAATTCTAAATTGGTGGGTGTTCAAGTATGTTGATTTAGGTGATGACAAAGCAACATTTAGAATTTTCGATGAAGCGCACAATCTTCTCAATCTCGAGACTCTTGTCCGAGTTGAAATTAATAAATCGTTATTATTATCATTAACCGATGAAACACTTCTCAATATCTTTCTTAGCTGGGAAAAGAACCTTCTCAAACAAAAACAACATGTTAAAATTGATTTGCAAAC
Organism: Candidatus Hodarchaeota archaeon; assembly: GCA_016840305.1. The sequence continues at coordinate 658 of JAEOSP010000160.1, read as the reverse complement.
TGGTTTAGCTTTTCTTCTTGAATTGAAGAGCAAATTATCAGAGAAAGAACTAGTCATTGCAAAACAGATGAATTCTAATCCTCAAGCAATCGGTTTTGATATGTTACGGGAACTTAAACGAGTAACAGAACTTACTTCGTCAATTTCAGACCTTATAGAAAAGCCAGAATTGACGGATCTATCATTCTTTTTCCAGAAGGACAAGGACAAAAAGTCAACAAAACTCATTATCCAACCATTCGATATTGCCTATATATTCAAAAGTCTTTTTAGAGGAAGTAAAAGTCTCTTTATGTCCGCCACAATAGGTGATGGTGAATATCTAGCTAAACTACTTGGAATGAACCCAAACCACTGTTTGTATATACGAGAAACCTCATCTTTTCAAAAAGAGAATCATCCATTTATCTTAGTTAACGAAGCTAAGAAACTTTCAACAGCTACTCCCGAAAAGAAAAAAAATTCCTTTGACTTTCTTACCAAGTACACACAACCTTTTCTTTCATCATTATACAGTAATCATCAACGAGCATTAATCTTAACATCGAGTTTTGAACTGGCGAGATTAATGGAAGGTATTTCAAGAGCAAGTGGATTGGTGGTCATTACTCATACAGCAGGCAAATCAGACAAGGCTATCAAAACCTTTATTGATGAG
>JAEOSP010000159.1 GCA_016840305.1 Candidatus Hodarchaeota archaeon | reverse complement strand
TTTTGAAGAGTTTTATATTTACCAATCAGATACCTTACAATTCATTGCTCGGAGGTTTTTACGTCTTCTAAGGGATGAAATTTACCCTAAGGTGACTTTTAGAGGAGATGATGCGTGAGAACTGAACTTTTGTATCTTTAAAAGTGAAATAACATCAACTTTTTTTAGAGGAGATCTTTTTTCCTTAATTTCCTCCTCTTCCTCCTCAGATTCTATATATTTTTCATGTTTTCCATGGATGGCACTATATAATCCCTGATAGGTTGATACTGTTAAAAACTGAGGCTCTTTGATATCATCTGAAATCCAAGACGGTTTTTCTTTATTTGGAATAAAATTTGTAACTAATCTTTCTATCCATTGATTTTTAATTGCAATCGTTGGTGCCAAGATTAAGGTTGGTCTATCAAGTTTAATTATTACCTCTAATCCAAGTATCGTTTTACCCGAGCCTGGAGCAGCGACAATGTGAAGATGAGAATCCTCTAAATATTGGTTTAATTCCTCCAAAATTCGAGATTGATATGGTCTCCATGGATGGATGAATCTAAGATTTTCAGGAAATTCTCTCATAAGAACAGCTCTGCAAATTTGGATTTTTTATTATTCTCTTCGCTTTCTCTTTATATAATTAAGTATAACATCAAAGAGCAAACTTATAATATTGAGGGATTTTCTGGGGGACATATGGAACAACTAAATTTGATTAAGAAAAGAAAGTCCATAAGATCTTATAAAAACGATATTGTAAGTGAAGAAGACATTCACACACTATTAGAGGCCGCAAGATGGGCTCCATCTGCAGGAAATAAGCAACCTCTAGAAATTGTTATTGTTAAATCAATAGAACAAAAAGAAAAACTCATCGAGGGAGCTTATGGACAAAAATTCATTGGACAGGTTCCAGTTGTATTCGTTATTTGCGCGAATCTCGATCGTTCAAGTGCTCGTTATGGAGAAAGAGGAGCAAAATTATATGCCATTCAAGACGTAGCAGCAGCAACTCAGAATATTCTTCTCATGGCAACTGCCCTTAATTATGGCACAGTGTGGGTTGGTGCTTTTGATGAAAAAGTGGTTTCAAGAATCTTAAATTTACCTGTAAATGTACGTCCTCTTGCCATTATACCTATTGGAAGAGCAGCTAAAGATCCTCCCCCTCGTCCGAGACGTGAGATCGATGAATTTGTCCATCACGAAACCTACTGAAGCATAAATTACAGTTTTAAGAACCGAAAATATTTCTATTTTGCGAGTCGCTCGTTTGTTACTAATTTTTCAAAGGACATCGTATAGTGAATAATCCTTTGCCTGGATTTCAGATACTTCAACCCTGCTTGGGTCGCCCATTTTTTCACTGAACGTTGAAGAGGATAATCTGCGTCAATGAAAAATTCTCCAACCGTTAGTTTTCCGTGTGGTTTGAGAATACGATTGATTTCTCTAAAGGCCTGGATCTTATCATGCAATTCTCCTGTTACTGTAACCATAAATACACGATCAAAAGTATTATCTTCGTAATGTAATGCGTTCACGTCAGCATATTCAATCTTAATATTACTTAGTTTAGATTTCCTTACATTTGATTTAAGAACATTCAACATTCTATCACTTACATCTGTAGCATAAACAGTTCCAGATCTAGTTCTTCTTGCAGCTTCCAAAGTGAAAGTTTCCCCACCAGCACCGATTTCTAATATATTCATACCTTCTTTAACATCAAGAGCGTCAATAATTGATTTTGGAGGTTGCATTACTTTCCGAATACGACTATTGAGAATATGTCCCACAACAGCTGGTCTAGGAATATCTTTCTTGTAGAAATGCTTGAATACCCCACGATTTATCTTTGATATAATTAAGATGAGAAAAATCAGTATAAAAATGAAGAGAGCAAGTTGAATTAATCGGAAAAATAAAGAAACTATATCTTTTAATGGATCTGTCATCTAGATTCTCCCATATAAGCTCAATTTTCTAATTAATATTCGATTTTTCTAATTTCTCATTATTTGAAAACTTTTTTGGTAAATAAAAAGGAGAAAGACCAGGACAATCAGGCGAGGGATTGAACGAACACTCTTGGCACTCCAACCAAAAATTCCCTGATTTGATTCTCCTGTAGCTAATTAAAGAATAAAGACCTACTCCTAAAACAACCTGTATTAACCCAATAATACTATTCGGGGCATTAAATATAGAAAATAATCCCACTGCAACTCCAAAACCTAATAACCATCGAAAAATTAATCTAAATACTCGTAGTTTTGAATTAAAAGGCCTAACCTTTAGTAATCTTAGTAGAGTCGGAAAAAACATTAGAACTGCTAGAGTCACTAATACTTCCCAATTCAACTGATAGAGCCCGCTAATGAAGGTTAATAAAATTCCGATCAGAATTCCTGAGTAAAAACCTGTGCAGCCCAGACACATAGCAACCTTTTTTATCCTGATTGTATGTGGTCGATAATGCCAGCATATTGGATGGTGTGCTCACGATAATTTAACGAAACCCATGAATCTGTCTTTCTTCATTCGTATTTAATATCCTCTATCTAGATGAATTCGATTTTCAGGCTGTTTCCCTTTATATACAGCTATAAGATTCTCAATTATATCTTTAGTGAAAGGAATTTCCCGATTTTCGATTTTAAATGCCGAATGGGGACTCATTACTAGAAACGGAAATTCTTCGAAAGGGTAGTTTTGATGGGTATCTTGTGGGTTTTTTCTATCTTTTGGGTAATTATACCAAACATCTAACCCTGCTCCTCCCATTCTTTTTTTCTTCAAAAAATTATAGAGATCTTCCTCATCAATAACTTTTCCTCGTCCAACATTAACCAAAACAGCATTTTCTTTCAGTAAATTCAATTGTTTTTCACTTATCAAGCCTTTTGTCTCATGAGTTAAGGGTAATGCAATTAGAATATAATCAGAGTTTTTTAACACATGATCTAACGAATCCAGTGCTCCAGAAAACAATGTTTCTTCTGAATAAGCCTCTGGATTATCTCTTTTAATCGCCATTATCTTCATACTGAAGCCTTCACGAAGAATATGTGCTACTTTCTTCCCTATTGCGCCATAGCCTATGATACCACAGGTTTTACCTGTTAACCATTGGGATGTTACTTCATTATACCTTGGAGTCCAATCTCCTTTTCGCATGAATGAATCACGATAGACAATATTTTTTGCTGCGGATATCATTAATGCAACAGCGTGTTCAGCTATTGCAAGACTGTTCGAGTGAGAGTTAGAAACTGTGATATGAGAATATTTTTCCTCATTCAATAAATCGTAGTCTAAATGCTCTGCTCCAGTCCAAGGAACCTGAATATGAATTAATTTTTTGGCACGATTCAGAAACTCTCTCGAGAATTTGTAACCTACAGCAATATCAACCTCAGGAGCATAATTTAGTAAGCTCTCTTCAGATAGGTCATCAGGAAAAATTAGTTCAAGATCCTCTGGTAATGAAGAAGTATAAACCGTTTTTAATTCTGGTCTCACACAAATACAAAATAATACTTTCATCGTTATGTAACCTTTACTTTCCTAGATATTTCTTTGATTTCCAAAAATTCTCAGGATCTTCCTTCCTTCCGTACCTCCACCATGGGAATAAGGACATTAAATCATCCATTTTTAACCACATTCGATCAAGGAATCTGAAATGGTTAATGAAAAACCTGGCTATATCATGAGTAAAACCTGGAGGTTTTGTAAATGGACATACACGCATACAATTACTACAATCAGAGGAGTTCTTTACCCAGTAATCATAACAAGTTTCTACATTTACATACCACTTATATGTACCATTATTGTTTGATACAGAATTCCAAGGGCTTTCCCAAGTTGGTTCATCATATGAAATAGATTGGGAAGGACAGTACTTGGCACATTTCTTGCAAACCTTGCAAAAAGATGTAACTCCAAAGTCTATGGGCTTATCAATGTCCATGGGGAAGTCGGTGTACACTTTACATATTCTCACTCTTTGGCCATACTTGGGATTGATTAATAATCCATTACGGCCGAACTGACCTAACCCGGCTTGAACAGCAAGAGGTACGGATAAGCCTGTACCATTCCCAGCAGGGATTGCACGATATCCCATATTGCGAAGGAATTTTGCCATTGAAGCGACTGCGAATGCAATTCTCGAATATCCATTACCTGTCGTGATACTCGCTGGTAACGCTGGTGATGTTTTCAACGCAATATAATCCATTTCTATAAGCATAACAATTACGTGATTAATACCGTCAGGTAATTTTATTTGTTCATTTCTCCTATTATGAGTATAAACAAACGGATGATCTGAATCTAGTTTTGTTATTCCTGTTGCGCACGATCCAAATACATGTGCAAGTTGTTTGACAATCTTAGCATTCTTAAAGTGATCTTGAGAGTCAAATCTTGGTAAGTTAGAAGTTAATTGTGTAGGGGTTTTATCTAATTCTTCATCTTCCCATGCGAAAGCTTGTGCAAATTCATCGTGTATAGTCCAAGAAGCAGCTCTTGCTGCATAACCCTCACGACTATATCCTTTCATACTTACTTTTGTGTCCTCTTTCTCTGTTATTGAACGTTGATGACTGGGAAAGCTTTTATCCCAGACCACACGGGAAAAAATGTTGTTATGTTCTGAAAATCGACTATATGTTGATTTATCCAACCCAAATGGTATTTTTCCTTTTTCAAATTTCCTTTCCATCTCTTTACGATCTGTATTATTTCCTTGTAAGCTCATTATTCTTCATATCTTAGTAGGCAATTAATAAAGAAATTTGATGTATTATGGCCAATTTAAATTACGATTTAACTTAGGTTTTATTTATTTTTGGTCAAACAACCATTATCGTTTTTGTCTTGCTACTAGTTATATATTTAAGAAAAATAAACCTTTAATGCAGATTAGAAATCACCGTATTGAAAAAAAGTACTAGGACAGAATATGGGTATGAATGAAAAGAAAGAAACCAAAAAACCCCTTTATCAATCCTGTTGGATTTCTTATTTGGGATCAGTTTCAGGAATTATGAAATCTTTAGGAAAAGAAGAACACGACCTAGTAAGTACTGGTGGAATTACTGGTTATGCCTTTGCTTTACCAAATGTTTTTAAGGGATCAACCTGCCCATCTGGGCCAACTTCTCTTGGTAAAATGTGGGAATTAATATTCGAAGGTACCAACGCACTAGGATTTAAGACACGATTGTATGAAGATCCTGAATGTTTTCCATCGCAAGAAGGAAAAGTAACTCCTGAGGATCATCAACGAGCGATAAAATTATTTCAGTTTGTAAAGAAAGCGATCGATAAAAAGGAATCTGTAGTCCTTTGGGGCCTTCCAATTCCAGAGTATGGAATAGTTACTGGCTATGAAGGAACATCTTATCTTGCTAGTACTTATCGAAGGTTAACCAACCAACCAGAGACACCAGTGGCATATGATGCGCTTGAAGCTCCTGGAAATCTTCATGCTATTATTATTACTAATCAAGTAAGCGATATAGCTTCTCAGAATGTAAAGAATATCCTCAAGAGAGCAGTAATTTTAGCAGATGGAACATTAACAGAGGAAGGGTATATTGCTGGCGTTCATGCTTATGAAGAATGGGCTAATGTTTTAGAAAATGCATCTTCAGAGAAAGTTCTTTATCATGGGAATTCATATGTCGGAGAGTGTACATTAGAAGCGAAGATAATTGCTAGTGATTACCTTAAACGTTTAGGAAAACAAATCCCAAATGAAAAGACTTCAACTCATCTTATTGGTGCATCAAAAGAATATCTACAAGTAGCGAATCTATTGAAAACATTTACTAAACTCTTTCCTTTTGCTCCTCAAGGTGAAATGCCTCCCAAGAAACGCCTTAAGGGAGCATCTATTCTCCGAAACATCATTCCCCACGAGGAAAAGGCATTAGCTTCTTTGAAGATGGCTTATGATTCCGTAAAATAATTCTAATCAATAAACCTGCAGGTGTGAATATGACTAATGAAGAAATAATGATAAAATCAGATGTTCTTGTCGATTTCATGAACAAAGTATTCATTAAATGTGGAGTCCCAGAAAAGGATGCGAAAATTTGCTCAGATGTACTGATAGCTAGCGATCTTCAGGGTATCGAAAGTCACGGTGTACAACGATTGAAAATGTATTACGATCGGATAAAAGCGAATATTCAATCTCCAATTACTAAGATAACTATTGAGCAAGAATCTCCAACAACAGCACGAATTGATGGAGGTCACGGAATGGGCCATGTAGCGGCCCATTATGCAATGAAACTTGCTATTAAAAAGGCAAAAGAATATGGAACTGGAGCTGCTGCGGTAGGAAATTCAACTCATTTTGGAATAACAGGTTATTATTCTCAAATGGCGATTGATGAAGGAATGATTGGGATCGCATGCACAAATGCAAGACCCTCTATTGCTCCAACATTTGGAGTAGAGCCAATGATGGGGACAAATCCAATTTCAATCGGTATTCCTACAGATGAAGACATACCATTCCTCTTTGATGCAGCTACCTCAATTACTCAGAGAGGTAAAGTTGAAGTTAAAGCAAGAACAGAATCTCCTCTTCCTGAAGGATGGGTAATTACAGAAGATGGAAAAATGGCAACTGATAGTGTCCAGATTCTAGGCGATTTACTCTCTGGAAAAAGTGCTCTTCTTCCATTAGGAGGAGCAGGTGAACTCTTAGCTGGATATAAGGGATATGGTTTTGCAGCTGCTGTTGAAATCTTTTCTTCAGCATTTTCAAATGGCCCTTTTATGAAAGATCTGACCTTAGATAAAGGTTACAAATTAGGCCACTTCTTCTTTGCATTGGATATTGATAAAATCATACCTATTGATATTTTCAAGAAAATTGCAGGCGATATCCTTAGAGAATTACGGAGCTCTAAGAAAGCCGCAGGTCAACCACGTATCTATACTGCTGGTGAAAAAGAGTACGAAAAAGTGATTGAGAGAAAAAAGACAGGGATTCCAGTTAACACGTCAATTTTAAATGATTTAAGGATCATGAGAAAAGAATTGGGATTAGATACTTTTTCCTTTACTTAATCATTTCTAAAATGTGATAATCCTCCTTCTTCCCTCTTTCTTTTATTCTACAGATGATTAAGTAATCCTATAAAATACAAAGTGTTCTCAAGTAAAAGCCAAGTAACCATAGATTTCTTGGCATATTTGTATATAAGAAAGAGCTATCTCTAACATCGCTTTTAAGCGTACGATTTATCTTACAATAGGCTTCACAAAGAATTAGAGAGCAAAAGAACGTAAAATGAAGGTTCATTATTGGAGGGGATTAGACATTCTTTCTGATTATTTTTATTTGGGAGTGGTGAAAGGTTTTAAAGGGTGTCAGAGATTTAGGGACTGATAACAAAAAATATATGAGAAGATCAAATTGATACGGGCAAGGAGTATCTAAGTGTGAAAAAATCTTTTGAAACTTTCTTAAAGCAAATTAAAAAGACTCAAACACGAGCCATTAGAAAAGCTGAAAGAGTAGGATTAGAAGAATTGAAGGAGTTTGACTATCGGGAGATTCCTCCTCGAATGATTGCAATAGATGGTTCTAATAGGTGGATTTGGAATAACCCAGATATAAATGCACGAATCGCCATTTTAAGAACAGCTCATGTTGTATATGAGTACCAAAAGGAACCAAATCCGCAGTTACATCTTATTGCCCAAGATTCAAAGGACGAAACAATTCTTGTAGCTCCAGGAAGTCCTGATATCCACAATTACAATCAGGAAATAAAAAAGTTAAATACCGAGCTACAGAAAATTATTAGCCATAGGAATTCAATGGAGCAGACTGTTTCAATCCTAAGGTCCTTGCAAGAATTTCAAATTGCAGAAGAGTTGGCGGATACTCATTCAAATTCATTGATTGTAATGGATGGCGCATTGACTTATGTACAAGTTAAGGAATTTGAAAACACGATCCAAAACATTTTACGTTCATGTAAATTAAAGAATAATATCTTAATTGGTGTGTCAAAAAGGAATACTACACGTAGACTCAAATCTGAATTGACTGATGAAGCTATTATGAGAGAGATTGCGAAAAATCAAAATAAAATGGTGTACATGGAAATTCCTGAAATTGAAAAATCACAACAAAAATTTCCAGCTCTAGGCAAAACATATCTCGCAAAATTACATGCAACACCCGTTAAAACATTCCGAGTTGATGTAGTTCTTCCCTCGGATCAGGAAATCGAAACAGTCATGTCTCATCTTGCATACTATTCACAGGTTGATTCATTCCCAGGTTATCCTTTTCCGCTCGTAGATGCTCACACGATAGCAGCATTATTGCGACGTGTTCCAGATATGTACAATCACGACTTAATCGAGGCAGGACTAAGCGTAGGTTTGTCTGAAGAAGATATTTTCAAATATATGATTTCACATGAGAATCTGGAGAAAGATCCATTCCATCGCCATTTAGACGAAGTAACAAGATAAAAGTAAGTTTTAATGAGGTTTAAGATCATGAGTGAGCAAAATCAGAATGATGTAGTACTTGGTGAAGTTATTTCTGGAGCAGTCAGTGCTGCGATTCAGTTGAAATTACGAACAGAAAGTGAAGAAGTAAAGATCGGTTTTCCCGCAGTTATTGAAGGTAAGAAATATGATTTTTTCTCAATTATTTCTGATATCCAATTTCCCACAAGTAACGCTGTCACCATGCTAGCTAATGCTGAAAAACTCCGTAATACTATTCCTATGAATAACATTGATACATCAAGAGGACGTACTTTCTATAGCATCGCTGAATTACAATGTGTACAAATGATCGATCGCGAAGCAGGTAACGCTTTCAACTTCGAAACTCTTCCTCCTTACTTTTCACTTGGTAGATTAGCGAATGAATCTGATGTTAAGCGAGTATATCAAACAGATGTCCCAGAACACTCTCAAACTGTTGGAACTCTTCGGGGTGTTGAAGGATTCGAAATCCCTATTGATTTCAAAAAATTGGTTGAGGTTCCCTTCGGGATATTTGGTAGAACAAACTCCGGTAAGACATTTCTTAATAAAATTATTCTAGGTAATATCATTAAAACAGATGTTGCTAAAATTCTTGTTTTTGATATGCAATCAGAATATGGATGGCAAGCACGAGCTGATGGATCTCCTGGATTGAAATCATTCTTTGAAGATCAGATCACTCTCTTGGGACTAGATCCAAGTACAAATAGCCAACTAGATGAAGAGCTTCGAATTGGAGAAGATGAAATTAAACCCGAAGACTTAATTGTGGCAATTCAAGACCTCTCACCTCAGATGATTGATGCAATCTACGAGATAAATAGCAAAAAACCATCATCTGAATCTTTAGTACAAGCGATCAATAATGCAGCAACAGCAGACCCCAAAACGGTGGAAGCTTCTCGTACAACGTTATCAGCTCTGACTAGACGACTTCTACGTTTAGATAGGTTATCATTTGTTGTGGATCGAGGTAAGGGAACGTTAGGAAACCTTTTGACTTATATAAAATCGGGCCAGAATATCATAATCGATTTTGGTAAATATGGTGCTGATTCTTTTGCATATGTCTTTGTGGCAAATATTATCTCTAGACGACTTTACAAAAGTTATAGTGA
>JAEOSP010000158.1 GCA_016840305.1 Candidatus Hodarchaeota archaeon | reverse complement strand
ATATTCAAGATAAATCTCTAGCCCATCTTCTGTATAATCAAGAGCTTTAATAATTATCAAAATCTTACCCGCAGCCTTTGTTAATGTGCTCCCAAAAACAGCTGACATTCTTTCTTCAATGACGTCTATTGTGCCAAGTAATTTGGTTATACTTACAGGATCCAGATATGAGGTAAGGCCACTCAGATCTGCTCTATGTTCTACAAGTCTTGTGACATTATAAGATTGATTGATCAGGACAGTCTCGATGTTTTTTCCATTCCACATCCCCCCACCAATATAAAGTAATATAACAGGCCAGTGTATATGAAGATATTCTGCCCCCACGAGCGCCTTTTTGTTCTCTCTCTTTTTTACTTGTTTGGCATACAGCAACGAAGATTTTGTCAGGCCTTTGGGGTATCTTCCAACAGCTATATCTATATAACCATCATTTTCTAGATCACCATAATCCAAATCATTCAAAAACCAATTATTATCTTGAATGTCGTTCCAGAAGAAACCATCTTCAACAGGATCCTCCTTCACAATATGTGGAATTTCACCAAGAAGTAAAAGATAATTGCCCTCTATATAATTCAATTCTCGATCATACAATCCATGAACCCTGAGATGTTCTATTCCATTATTCAAACCCTCCTTTATTTCTGTAACATTATTAAATAAATTCCATATATCGTGATTCTCTATGTCATCATTTGATGGATATGTTGGCGTTTGTAAATCCATCAATATGATGAAACCTGATTTGTCCGCAGCTATTCTTCCAGAAAAAAGTGATGTATCATCATTTGAATTTGCAAGAATTATGTAATTTATAGATCCGTGTTGAATTTTAATTTCATTAAGCAGAATTTTTTGAACTTCTTCTAATTTTAATAATTCCAAATTTATGATTTCTGAATAAGTACCAAGAGATTCATCAAATAACAAAGGCACGTCTTTTATTCTTGCAAAATGAGATGCATATATAGCCTTTTCCCTATTTTTTACGTAATAAGCCTTTGTTGCGTTAGGAAAGAACAATTCAAGTAACATTTGATTATCTATTTCATATGAATTCAATAAACCCAAGTTAAGCCCCAACGTATATATGTTATCAGGATTAGTTTCATTGACAAACTTCTGGATTTCTTGTGTCAGTGAATCGGTAACAATGACTGTATTATTAGAGGGTATTGCAGTCAATATGTTTTCCCAAGAGGTGTTTGTGATAATTAATGAATTTTGTGTTGGGTTGGGCGGTTGAGTGTTTTCCCAGTAAGCAAATTTTAAATAATTGGCCATTATTTCTTCTGTGGATTTCGCATAGTTTGTTATTTCTAATTCGTCTATTATTCCACTAAGCGATGACCCAAATCCACCCTCAATTTCATCTGCTTCGTCATATCCTGAACGCAAAGTGTTTGAAGATGATATTGAATTATTAACATTTGATATATCTATATTTTCATTATCAATTTCACCATCTACATATATATTTGCCTTATTATTTAATCTGTCTACTACTAAAGCAACTTGATGCCATTTTTCATCTGCAATACTTTTTTTGCCCCCACTAAAAATATGAAAACCATTTTGATCATTTAATTGAAAATATAATATATCACCAATCCCACTTACACGAAAATAATAACCAGAATATGGTGGAAATATCTCACGATTGGACACTATTGTTTGTGATAGAATACCAGTATCATTTATTTTTATCCATGCGGTTATCGTGAAGCTACTAGTTGGGATATCCAAAACACCATAATCAACATAATCATTATATCCATCATATAATAATCCACAACCATTTATACCATCAATCCAAACCGATCCATAAACTATACCATTATAACTATTTCCACTAGAATCATATGCTATATTCCCAGAACATTCATTAAAATTTATATATAGAAGTGTTTGATTTGTTAATCCTTGGGATTGGACGATCTCAAAATGAAATATTGAAAATAAAAACATCACAGAGATGACAATCAGAAATTTCATAATTTTTATTGATTTAGTGTTAAATAAATATTAAATCTTAAACTAGTTTGAAATATGTAATTCCTTACTATAAATTAAACATAAAAACTAAACGGATAAATTAGTAATTCCATATAAAGGATAAGTGAAATCTCATGATAACAGCTCTTACGGTCAATTACAACACAACGGATTTTGTGGAAGTGCTT
>JAEOSP010000157.1 GCA_016840305.1 Candidatus Hodarchaeota archaeon | reverse complement strand
GACTAGATCCTGAGGTTAAATCAAGCATTGCTAACCTAGTTGAATTTACATGTTATACTGAGGATCAAGCTTTTGATATCATCAAAGGTCGGGTTGAGCAGGCATTGGAAAAATACACTTATACAGAGGATACTTTGAGGAAGATAATACGAGTTACTCATGGTAATGTAACACTTGCATGTGGAATTCTCAAATCACAAGCCTTGAAAGCTGAGAATCAAGAAAAGAAATCTTTAGATGATGTTAAATTAGATGTTGAGATTAACACACACAATAATTCTCTTGGTAGAGATGAAAAAATTCTAATAAAAATCTTAGAAGAATGGAAAAGTCTACCAAGCAGCAGATTATATGATTTCTATCTTGAGAAAGCTAAACACCCTAAAAGTGAACGTTCTTTCAGGAATTACATGGAAATTCTATGTCTGAAAGGTTTTGTTAGAGCTGTGGGAGAGAAAAGAGGAAGAGTATACGAGATTATTGAGCAGGAGGTATTTCAAAATGATAACTGAACTCTCTGAAAAAAACGAAGGAACCGTGACCAAGGATGAAATATCAATATTATATGAGGACATGGATAAGGCAGTTCTTAAACGAATGCCATATTGGTTTAAATCACTGAGGAAAGCATACATGAAAAAAGCTTGTGTAATTTTACTGTAAATATGGTTTATAGAATCCGATTAGTAAACCTTCAGCCAACTTTCTTTCTCGATTATTATCCAAATCATATCCACCAACACTTTCAGTAAATTCCAGGTAGAGGAAATCGTTATTTCTTGAAAGGAGTTCTTGTTCGTTGAATACTTTTTTATTTGTGGTACCAGCGCTGCTTGCTGGTGAAGCTGAAATATAATTATTCACTCTTTCAGTCAATCTTCTTTCAGTTTCCCCAACAATAGCAATTTCTCCAGTTGAATTTTTCACCCAACGATAAATTACATTTTGTTTTGACCAATTTGTATCAATAGAGACGTTTTTTCTATCACCCCAATTGTAGGGGCTTCTGTTTGCAGCTTTTAATCTGGTCCAAACTACATTTAAACTGATTTCAATTTTTTCAGTACTCAAGTTTTTCGATAATCCATTTGATTAACGGATATTAGGATTTTCCAGATCATCTATCGTTTTTAGAAGAACTTCCATAACTTTAGGCTTTCTGACTAATTTTGAAAGAATTTGATCTGCTTTTTTCCTTGCTTCGTCAATTTCTAAGGCTTTTTTAATATTTAGAGGAGAACCACATTTATTACAAAATTTTGAGGATGGTGAATTTTCGTTTTCACATCGACTACATATTTGTAAAACCATTTTTGGTTTCTCTTTAATTATATCTGATTTTATTCCTTGGAGGTTAAGGAGAGCTTGGTCAACATCTCTTCCTGACAGGTGAACATATATTGAAGCCATCTTTGATGCCTGGACCCATCCCAAATGATGCTTCAACTGAGATTCAGTTAGGTGTTTTGATAGATGAGTTGCTCTTGAATGTCTAAATAAATGAGGATAAATTCGTTTTTTAATACCACTTTTCTTAGCAATTTTTTTCAACATTGTTTTAGCTGAGGAGTACATTAATTGTCTATTTCTTCTATTCATGCTTTGCGTAATCCATAGTGGTGCATCCGGATTTTCTCTCAAAGGATGATTATCTATCCATAAGGCAAGTTTTGGAGCTGAAAAAATGATCCTAACCCTTCGCATACCAGTTTTACCATCTACGATCAATTTAGCCCCATATTCATCAAACTGAACATTCTTTAAAGACAAAGAGAGAAGCTCACCAATTCGGCAACCGGATTCATAAAGAACAAGAATAAATGCCTTATCCCGGATAGTATAAGCAGAATCAACAAGTCTTTCAACTTCTTCCTCTGTTAAGATCTCCTCAGGAAGCAGGCGACTATTTCTTATTTTAGAAGTGATCCAACTAACTTCATCTGGATAATCTTCGGTTTGCTTTAACCATCTAAAGAATATTTTGAAGATTATTTTATAGTCATGTTTTGTCCAATCGGATAAATTTCTAGATTCAATTGTGAGTATTAAGTTTCTAACATCGTCTTTCGTTACTTGTTTGAATGGTTTACCGAGCATTACTCTGATTCTTTTTAAAGTATTAAGATATTTTGCTATTCTCCCTTTGCTTAAACATAAAATTATGCATTCACGATGATATTCATTGAAAATCTGTTTATCTTCTTCACAAAAATCAGAGGAATTAATCCTTTTTAAAACTCCATCTATTCTTCCTTGATAATTATATATTTCATCTTTATTTGTCACATAATCACATTATTTTTTTACTTTTAGATGAATTACGGATGTGCAATGGTGCCATTACGCCGGGAGTGAACGAATAGACACAACCGCGTGTCTATTGTGCATAGACACTTTTCCGATATTTCTGAAACAATTATTGTGAATATTTATTAAACAAATTTGTATGATCTGATGGATCGGATCAAATAGATCTATTTAACAAGATCGGTTTTTATGAAAATTATTTTGTACAGTATAGAGTTGTATAGCAAAAACTATTAATTAACATTAATAGAATTTTGATTTCGAGTGAACTAAAAACTGAATAACTTACATATGGTATTACACAAATAGATGCGTAAGCAAATTAGGAAGACTTAAAATTGAATGAAAGCGATTTGCTCAAATTTTATTTATGTTCGACAGCGGACAAGCGATGCAAAATTGATTTAATTAATGCGCGCGCGATGCAAATAACACAAACCAATAATTGTTTTAGTATAGTTTTTATATCGACTTTCTTCTACAAACAAATGTAACTCATGGCTAATACAAAAGCTCAAATCACCAATCGAATTCAACAGTTCATAAAGCAAGGAGAATCGATTCAAAGAGAAATTGAAAGTAGCAAACTATCCCAATCAAATCCTAGTACTCAGTTGTCAGACGATACTACTACTAAACTAGCCGGAGAAGTTGCTGGTTTATTAGATATAGGTGTTAAAAGATTAACTAAAAAACATACTCGCGCATACTTAAAGAGAAAACGAGACGAACAAAAGCAACTCATAGAGACACAGCTAAACAATAGAACCTATCACTGGATAACCCAACTTGATAATTACTTTCAAAACATATCAATCCAGAAACCAAACCTATCAAAAAAAGGAAACAGCCACTTGATACTTAGAAAAATAAGCCGACTACATCAATATAAAAAACCAGAAACTAGACTAAGAACTGGTATCAGCCTATTGAAAGAACTTCAATACGAGGAATTAATCCAAAACTCAGCAATCGAACAAGCATTATCCATAGATACGCATGATTATGATCTACTGAAAATATTAGAAAACAAGTTAAGAACGTGCATAGTAACCCAGCTGTCAACACTATCTTCTAACTGGTG
>JAEOSP010000156.1 GCA_016840305.1 Candidatus Hodarchaeota archaeon | reverse complement strand
TTGGTCTGACGTAACACCCAACCACCTGTTGTATTCTCAAACCACTCCACAGTTAATGTATCGCCATTTGCATCATTTGCAACAACACTACAAGTCGGTTGAAGAGGTATATCCACTGCACCGTCAGATGGATACACATTAGTAACAAACGGTGCATCTAGGCCCGACTCCTCAACACCAACAGTATAAAAAGCACTAGGGTCATTTTGATTCATAAAACTAGTGTTAATCCAGCTGCTACCTCTGGCAATATTAGAAATACGTATCTCATCCAGAATACCATCAAAGAGGTATGTATCTAAAGCATCGACTTTTGCACCGATAGCAAGATCTCCAGTACCACTTTCTATACTACCTGTATGCGCATACGTCGTAGTCTGAGCTACACCATCCTTAAACGCCCTTAACGTGCTTCCATCATACGTACCAACAATAAAATTCCACGAGCCAGTCGACAACGCACCACTATCAAAATCACCCCCATACCACGTACCATCTTGGATACGGAAGAAAATCTGATTAGTATTATGCGTTATAAACTGATACTGTAAATTCAATGGCGTATCCTTAGAAATCACCCTTGGATACACACTAGGATAAGAGTCAATGTACACCCAAGCCTCAATCGTGATCCTGGTTGGATCCAACGAATCATCATCAGATACGACAACATAGTCATTGCTGCCGTCGAAATCCTGACCCTTGCCAACCTTTGCATCTGTTTCCAACGGTTCATCAGCCGCACGCTTCGAACCATCATTGCTAAAGGACGTACTGTCCTCAAGGGAGCTACTGGTGACATCAACCAAATGCTGCACCATAACATAATTAGAATCCCATACACCACTAGGATTCTCTTGATTACCAATACTTGGGTTACCATAGTACATATAAATGACTGTATCTTCAGTTGAACTTATCTTTGTGACATTTACCCAACAGACTAGTTCACCTGTAACGCTATCAAAATATTCAATCTCGTGGTTCAACACGGTACCTGTAATATTTGTAAATACAATATCATCACCATCGTTTTGACACTTAGAATCATCTGCTAAATCATCGTCATTATCAAGATTTATCAACATTGGGAAGTTTGTTAGATTAGCATCAACTTTACTATGATTAAGTGTTATTTCCTTTCGATAAAGCCATGAGGAATTCCACCAGGGGTCACCAGCGTCTAATGGTGAAGGGTTTTGTATTTCAATTTGATCCAAATCCAGATCGCTACCATGGTCTGAACCCTGAATATCTATCTCTTCAGAAACTTCAAACGACTGATCATTAACTATGGGTCCAACCTGTGAGTTAACAACTGGAATAAAAGTACCTATTATGAAGATCGAGGCTATTGCTAGAACAACTGCTTTTTTACTAATATCTTTTTTAAAGATTATTTTTTTAATATTAAAAATTTTCATTTTCTTCCTCCTTGATATTCAAACATCCAATATTATAGATATTTAATAAAGAAAAATAATAAAATATAATTATTTAAATGTTTCTGATGCAATATATTTTTATTTTGCAGAAATTTATCATAAAAAAGGGATATTTTGGTTTGTCTCTATAAATCAAGCATTTTATTGAACCATAGATAGAACAAAAATATCTGTTCCATTACAGGGAACCGTTGAATGAGTTTCTGTAGTAATTGAAGAAATATTGAATTGACATCATTTTTGTAATAAGGTGTTATAAGAGATACGGGTATTTTGCAATAGTCGCTGATGTTCTCTTTGTTGACAATCTTAACTTCTCCCGTGAACTCTGAGTTTTTTTCATTTGGTGCGGTAACAGAGATATTGACTGTAAATGGTCCATCGCTGGGTTTGAGATCATCTCCGCTCATTGGAGTGAAAATCCAGTTGCCCCACGATGCCCACTCGGTGACCTCCCAATCTAGTAATGAATCAGGCTCACCAATGTTTTCAACAGTGAAACTACCCTCAACTGTATTTCCTGGTAGGACACTACTCCAACTGAGACTTCCATCACAGTTTAAATCAGGTTCAGGCGCCTCTTCTGTCGTGAAATGCCATACTGGTCCCCAGATTGATGCACCATGGTTGTCCTTAGCGATAATCCGCCAGTAATATACTGTTTCATAATCTAGAGTTCCTGGATCAAACGTGGTTTCCGTAATGTCATCAGCTACCTTATTATCAGGGGTTGGGTCATTCGCCTCTAAATACACGTCATAAACTACCGTATCGTCAGGGTCTGGATCGCCTCCGGTCCATGATAGGTCAGCCTCAATATCTGTATCAGCAGAGCCGTTCTCGGGGTCAGGATCACTAGGTGGATATGGTGGGTTATTTGGTTCTGATCCTGTGGTAAAATCCCATATGGGACCATCTGTAAATTGATTATGATCATCCCAGGCGACAATCTGCCAATAATAATTTGTACTATACTCCATTGCACCTGGATCATATGTATTCTCAGATTGGTTTTCAGAGACTAAGACATCAGGAGTTGGATCGTTTGCCTCGAAATAGACATTATAGGTGAGCTCATCGCCATCTGGATCGCTACAATACCAGCTGAGATCAGCGTTTATATCAATATCGGTTGCACCATCAGGTGGAGAAGGATTACTCGGAGCATTTGGTGGATTATTCACTTCCGTGGTGAATGTATAGACCTCACTGCCGGTACTGCCGCTACCATTATCTGTAGCGTTTACATACCAGGTGTATGTGGTATTGAAATCAAGGCCAGAAACGCTACAAGTCTTCGTACCATTACTGTCACCACTAGCAGAGGCACTACCGATGTCTGGACTGGTTTCAATAGTCCAATTGAAATTGTCGCCCTCTGGATTGTTAATAGTGACGTTCAACTCAGACAAATCCACACTCACATCTGTTGCGCCATTAGATGGAGAAGGATTGGAAATCACTAGAGATTCATTTATATAAGCATTCCATTTAGTGTCAATAAAATTATCTGGATTTGTTGCAAAATCTTGTGTTGACTGTTGGTTGGCTAATGCATTTGGGTGTGAATTACTGGTTGTACCGCCATATTCTGCCTTCAAACGGTTAGGATAAGTAGGATGGTCATCAGGGTTTGCCAAAAAATTAAACCAATCGTAAACTGCGACATTATTTAAACCAGGATTATCATCATTGTAATCATCCAACCATTCATTCTTTAACCAATTATTAAACACACGAGCCCGATGAGCATTTTCATCATTGGTGCAATTATAGCAAAGAGGAGGAGCCGTGACAGGTATGAATAATACATCTGGGTTATCAGCAAAAACATCTTCCAATGGTTGGTAGGTGTAACTATTATGAGTATAATTGTTTCCTGGGCCATTTGGATGACGGTAAACAGCTTTGTAATTAACTATCGTTTGAGTTGAACTAAATGGGTCTCCCGGTTCTGTACCATTAGCTATAATATTACTTATAGGATAACAACTCTTAAACATAATAATTTTGTTGAAACCATCAGCACAACCATGATCTTTTACACCTTCAAGATAATCATTGAACCATAGAATCCAATGATTCATATTTGTATTATCACCTGGTTTCGGTCCAAGACTATCGGGTCTTCCAGTATCTGGGTTAACATCGGTATTGTAGTATATGTCATTTCGTTCATCAATGTAATCCTTAGCCAATAACGCTGCATGTAAACTGTTATCTAACCAATTCTTTCCACATGAATGATGGATAAAAACCAAATCATCATCGGTATCATCCGCATTAACAACTGAGGTATAAACAAAACCATTAAAAAGTAAAATAACACCAACAGCTAGACATTTCTTAAAAAATCTAACTTTTTGTGGTCTACTGCCTTTCATAACAATCACAATAACTAACAAATATAAAGGTTTTATAATATAAAGGTTTTATGTAAGAAAAAACATTAAAATTGTAAGTATCTCGTATTTATCTAAAGTGAAATCTTCATATCTATTGAACCCTATAAATGAAACAGAAACAATTATCTCAACTAATACTCCTAAAACACTATAAGTTTATGTAAAATTAAGAATTTAATGAAACAACTTTCATCAATATCATTGAGGTGTAGTTATTGATAGGATAATGTAGTATAAAATTTAGAAGTTAAAAAGAGGGGGTTTTACATTAATTTCATTTCGACAGCTTCAACATGAACCCTGTATCCATCACTACAATTGTTATGTCTACCAAGTTTCACCATTATGCCCAGTTACCATAATAAAATCAAAAACTTGAACGATACCGTTGTTATCTACATCCTCACGGATCCAACCATTTTGTCCTATTTCGCCATAATGGTTAGAAATAAAGTTGAGATCTAAAACATTACACTGTCCGTCATTATTTATATCCCAGTTGGGCGGCATCGAAAAATCATAAACAGATGAAATAGATGCATTGCCATTAGTATCATTCGCCCAGATATAATAACTGTAGCTTCCATTATTTGAAAAGATTGTACTTGTATTGTAATAATATGTATTAGATCCTATTTTTCCCATTGAAAAGTTGGCATTAGAGCCATTGGATAAGGAAACATTACACATCACTTTATTAACTCCCGAATCACTTGTTACTGTTGCTGATATGTTGATCCAACCAAAAGATGCATTGGTATCTAAGGGATCGGATTCTGAACGTACAACATTTGTAATCTCTGGTTGATCACTGTTAGGTCCAATGGAAGAAGCATATTCGTAAGCACCGATATCTGGAGCAGAACCATTAAACGAATAATAGACAGGATCCCCATCGTTCCAAGTTATAGAGGCATTAATAGTTATTTGATCGTTACTATAATCAATATCCGTTATTGTTACTTCATCTGTACCAACTACAATGTTATCTCCGTCAATAAGTCCGAATCCATCATGAAACCAACGAGATTCATCCACTGTTATAACTGTTCCTGTTCCTCCTCCATTTGTAGTTGTAAGAGAAGTTCCGGCATCTATACATGGACTCGTGTTTTTAAGTGAGAAATCTCCATTAGCGGGATCTGATAATTCAGGATCATCAACTACATCATTCGTCACTTCTGATTGTGCTAGCCATTGAGCTAAAGTTAAGCCACCTCCTCCTACACTCCAGAATACTGTTCCAGCAGATCTATACCACATATTTGTATCATATACGCTATGAGTACCAGCTAGAGTCGAACCTCTATGATAAAGAAGATATGTTGGTGTTGAAGAACTTAAGCTCGTAAATATATTGTTTTTCCATGTAGTATAATCACAATTAGAGAAATGATCAACGTGATAATCTGAAGAACTTGCTCCAGATTCAGCAACTAAAGTATTATGAGCAAAGTAGATATGAGAACCAGGTCCAGGGACTGAGTTTCCATCATCTAAACCTATAGCACTCCGACCATAATTATAGAAAATAGAATTACGAACAGTCATATATGTAACCCAGTCCGTGTGGATACTCCATTTATTAGAAGCATGGTCATGAAAATAACAATTATCTATAAAGAGATTCTCTACATCGTGATTCACAGAAATCGCATATTTACCCCATGCTTCACAATCTTTCATGATGATATTAGTCCCCGAGGTTATATCAAAAACTTCCTCACCGGGAGCGTAACCTGAGCAATTTATTAGAACATGATTTGGACCAATAGGTTGATTATATGTAGCACCCCGCCTATGTAAAGTATAACAATCATTTGAAGTGATATCATGCACAAGACAATCTCTAATTATACCATCACGGATTCTATTATCAGCTGAACCATAGATAACGAGACCGCTATTTCCACAATAACTAATTGTACAATTATCTATATTATATCCTAAAATTGACCGGAGAGCCATCCCGTTTTCACCAACGTTGCTCACGTCGATGTGACTAAAAGTTATGTGGTTATATACATGAGTACCTGGAGAACCTCTCCAAAATCTAACTCCTTCGAGGCTCACCCCTTGTATAGTAAAATTCTGGATAGTTACATAGGACATACTTGCCTCTGCCACAATACCGTACATTCCTCCAGATATCACTGGCTTATCACCCGTACCATAGGCTCCAAGTATCATCCTATTGGATTCTGTCCCACTTCTTCTCAAGATTATATAGTCTCCTGTACTCCAGGTTCCATCTCTTTCGAAGTAGACGTTGTCTCCATTTTGTACTACTCCACCATTCATTTCAGAATTAACTTTCGCTATCGTTCTCCAAGGAGTGCTTGGGGATAATCCATCATTTGAATCATCACCATCATTTGCTACATAGTAAGAAGTTCCAAGGTCAGACAAAACAATATCTACATTTAAATAATGAATGGGCAAAATAAGAATACAAATTATCGTTAGCAATACAATTCTTTTCATTTTATCAGTTATCTTTTAATGATTCCATCTCTCAAGCACTTTCATTCAATATCTAAATCAGTATTATCCTTCCAACATGATTATCTTTTTCTTTTGTCTTATATAAACCTTATTTGTAATTATGACAAAACAGAATATTACCAAACAGAATAATCTAAAGTAATCTGCTCCTCCAAATCCATGTAATTCAAGTGCAGTGGAGACAAACTCATAGGCACCTATATCAGGAGCGGAACCTGAGTAAACTAGACTAACAGTATCTCCATAATCCCAAGATATAGGAAGATTTACTTTAATGGACCTATTCCCATAGTTCACATCAATGACTTCAAGATTTAAATTAACACCAACAGAGATTTTATCTCCATCAATAACTCCAAAACCATCATGGAAATATCTGGCCTCATGCACTGTTATCCACTGCTCATTATTTCCATTACCATTTGTAGTAGTGAGCCAATCACCTGCATCAATAGCAGGGCTAGTAACATTAAGACTGAAATCACCGTTTGCCGAGTCTGCTAGTTCTGGATCCATAACCCGCTCATTTAATACTTCTGATAATGCGTTCCATTCAGATAAATTCATCTGTGCTCCTTCCACATCGTCATCCCACCAAGTATCGTCACCAGCACCACCATCTCCACGCCACCAGATGTTATGGCTGTATTCACTGTTTGTGTTACCTACATTTGCACCATTTATGTGATTTAAGAAGAGAGATGGTGAGTCGTTCTGCATAGAAGTGAATATATTATTTTTCATTACTACATTTTCTGTTAACGAATCAAATTGAATTATATCCTCATTGCCATCATATACCACCGTGTTGTGAACAACAAAGAGATTAAGTGATTTGGGACCTGCACCATCATTAAGACCAAAACAATCCTTCCCCCAATTATAAAATACTGAGTTACGGATAGTGAGATTTGTCGCCCAGTTTGTAACAATACCATATTTATTAGAAGCCTCATCATGTGAATAGAAATTATCTACAAAGAAATTCTCCACATCATGATTTACTGAAATGCCAAACTTGCCATATGACTCACAATCTTTCATGATGACATTAGTCCCTGAGGTTATATCAAAATTTTCTTCACCGGCATTATAACCCGTGCAGTTTATAAGAGCATGATTTGGACCAATATGCGAACCGTATCCACTACCCTGTCTGTGTAGAGTATAACAATCATTTGTAGCAATATCATGTACAATACAATCTCTAATAATACCATCACGGATTCTATTACTACTTGAACCATAGATAACAATACCGCTAGTATGACAGTTACTAACTGTACAATTATCTATACGATAACCTATCACTTGTCGTAGACCAATTCCGTTAGAACCACAATCATCTACGTCAATATTACTGATTGTGATATTATAAGACACAAAATCCCAGAGCATTAAACCATTACCACCTGAACCAATTACTCTTTGCTGATCCTTTATAGAAAAATTTTCAAATCTAGTATGTGATATACCAGCAACTCCAACAATACCATTACAAGTACCTAATATTATCGGTTTCGGTCCGCTTCCATATGCACCAAAAATCATCTCATCTGATACATTCCCACCAAGTCTAGGATAAAGAGTAGAATCACTCCAAGTATCTCCCCTCTTGAAATAAATATCGTCTCCAATATTAACAACACCACCATTCAACTCAGAATTAACTTTTCCGATAGTTCTCCAAGGAGTATTGGGAGAAAGCCCGTCGTTTAAGTCGCTGCCATCTTTGGCCACGTAATAATCATTTGAAGAGCCAGTTAAAACAATCTCTTCATTTAAATAATAAACAAGTGAAATAATAATAATTATCATTAACAATACAATTATCATTAACAAAGCAATTCTTCTCATTTTAATCAACAATCTATTGAATATCCCATATCTCTAATGTAATCCCTGTAATATTCCAATACATATATTATATTTTGTACTCATGACAATATAAAAAATCAATATGCGAAATTACAAAATGTAAAAAATACCAAATAAACAACAATATATTAAAATCATTATATCTCCCAGTGGAAAGTAATTTAGAAAAATAGAGGCAATCTAAATTAAGCAAAATAAAACAAAAGGATTATGCCTTTCAACATTTCCAATAGCTAAAACTTTATTTTCTTCCTTATTTATTTTTGAAACCATGTTAATGTTTCTTCCAACCCTTTTGTTAAATCAAACCTTGGCTCGTAGCCTAGTTCTTCTTTTGCCTTAGAAATATCAGCAAGAGAATCCCTTATATCACCTGGCTGAGGATCATTATAAACCACATCCAAGTCCCTTCCAATTATCCTCATAACCAACTTGGCTAACTCATTGATCGAGATACGTTTACCACCTGCTATGTTAAAGACACCACTGACTTTGCTCTCCATGGCAAGAATATTAGCATTTACTGTATCTCTAACAAAAGTAAAATCCCTTGTTTGATTTCCATCACCAAATACAATAGGAGACTCTCCATTTAAAACCCGACTGATAAATCGAGGAACAACGGCAGCATAATCACTCGA
>JAEOSP010000155.1 GCA_016840305.1 Candidatus Hodarchaeota archaeon | reverse complement strand
GGGAAAAAAACAAATACCCTTAACACGAATTGCCCAGGTTAATAAACTAGAAATTCCCCTGGTGAACATGATTCTGAGAAGCTTGGTAGAACAACAACTAATTCAAGGCTTTTTAGATACATCTGGAACCTATGACACAGCTTCTGATGATTATTTAGTATTAGGATCAGATAAAATCCGATGTTATCTCCATGAAGGAGAGATTTCAATTTCCGCTCCTCATTATCAGTGTCTTACTTGTTTTCGCAGTGTTTGTCCAGATTGTTACTCTACTATGCAAGAAACTAATATGACTAATTGCATGTTCTGTGGTGGAGAGATGCAACCACATTAGATAGGATCATTTGCTATTTTACATGTGTTAAATGATTAAAATGTAAATCACAAACTTTATCTATTTTCATATTCTTGCGTATCCATGAGAACCCGACTTTGAATCCATATTAAATTCAAGATATCGGTGGAAAATTGTTAATGGTGAAAGAAAACCAGAATAACCCGTTATATTCAGCCTTGAAGACGCACTATCCATCAAAATTCGTGACCCCTGCGAGAGTTTTCAACAATATTCACAGAGGCGACAGAATTTTTGTTCATACAGGGTGTGGAGAACCCCAATTCTTGATAAAATCACTCGCTCAGTATTTAAAGGAGCATCCTAAAGCATTTTTTGATACAGAAGTATTATCTTGGTATAACTTAGGAGTTACACCATACACAGAGGCTGCTTATCAAATAAACTTCAGACATAATTCATTTTTTGTATCAAATCCTACCCGAGAGGCTGTTAATAGTGGCCTTTCTGATTACACACCAATCTTTCTTTCAAAAACACCCAGTCTATTTTCCAGTGGTCTTGTACCAATCGATATCGCTCTAATCCAAGTAAGCCCACCTGATGATCACGGTTACGTAAATCTTGGTGTTTCTGTTGATATTGTCAAGGCAGCAGTCGAGAGTGCAGGTATCGTTATTGCACAGATGAATATAAATGTACCCCGCGTACACGGAGATGGGTTTCTACATATCAAAGAAATAGATTTTATTCTACCCTATGATGAATCTATTTTGGAATTCAAGCAGGAACCTACCAATGACGAAGTTGCAAATAAAATTGGCCAATATGTCTCTAGATTAATTCAAGATGGTGATACAATACAAGTTGGTTATGGGAGTATACCGAATGCTGTGATGGCGAATTTAAAGGAGAAAAAGCACCTAGGTGTTCATACTGAACTTGTAAGTGATGGTCTCGTCGAGTTAATGAAATTAGGAGTCATTGATAATACGAAAAAATCCATTAATCCTGGGAAATCAGTAGCATCATTTTGCATGGGGTCACAATCTACCTATGCTTATCTTCATGATAATCCCTCCATTGAACTTCGACGAATTGAATATACTAATGATCCGTTAACAATTGCCCAACATGAGAATATGACGGCTATTAATAGCGCTTTACAAATTGATTTAACAGGCCAAGCTTCTTCTGAATCTATTGGGAAAACTTTTTACTCAGGCATTGGAGGACAAGCGGATTTTATGCGTGGAGCCATTTTAGCAAATAAGGGAAAATCTATTCTTACAATACAATCTACTGCGGATAATGGTAAAACTTCTCGAATAGTTCCTTTCCTTACAGAGGGGGCTGGTGTAACACTTAATCGAGGGGACGTACATTATGTAATTACTGAATGGGGGATCTGTTATTTACATGGAAAAAATATTCGTGAACGTGCCATGCAACTGATATCTATTGCTCATCCTCGTTTCAGACCCCAATTAATTAAGGAGGCAAAAGACGCTAATTTAATTTACAAGGATCAAGCTTTTATTATGGGAAAGAAAGGAGAATACCCTGAACATCTAGAAACATGGCGTACTACCACCCGCGGGGTTGAAATTATGCTCCGTCCAGTTAAAATCAGTGATGAGCCACTATTGAAGGATTTTTTTTACGATTTGTCTGATCAATCTCTTTACCGTCGATTTATGAGTGTTAGAAAAGATATTCCCCATTCCAGATTGCAGGAATTTAGTATAATTGACTTCTCAACAGAGATGGTTATTCTTGCGGTGTTACAGAAAGGACATACACAAGAGATT
>JAEOSP010000154.1 GCA_016840305.1 Candidatus Hodarchaeota archaeon | reverse complement strand
GAAAGAGGCGTATTTAGAGGAAATTAAAATTAGTGATTCAGGACTGTATACTAGCCCTTTGATCGTAAAATTATAATATTTTCCCTGAATTTTAGTTTGGAGGTAATCTCCAAGGTGTAGACCATATTCTCTGGCATAATGTGCTTCTACAAGAATTGAGTTATTCATTTGGTCAACAGATGAAATTTCTCCTTCTGTGAAAATTAATCCATTGATAATATCAGTAGAGAGAGGTGACCAATTAATACCGACAGCTCTTCCATCATTTAGCTGATATCTTCTAGTGTTTGAAGAATTATATGAAGAATTAAATCCGATATTCTCAAGTAATCGATAATTAACCTGCTCTATCTCGGAATGGTTCTTCATGTATTCTTTGTTAAAAGTTGATATTTCTGATGTGTTGAACCAAATATCAGATTTAGTGCTTATTTCCGCATCAGCAAAATTAGTTTCAGCGTAAATACTATCAATCGTTGCATATAAATTTGTATATCCCATAGTTAATGCAATGTAAGAACTGATTCCAAAAAAACATAAGAAAAAAATCCCGAAAAATAGAAGTGATTGCCCCTTGATATCTCGAACTAGTTTTTTACGCCAGTAGCGCGATAAGAACTGCAATGTTATTGTCACCATATCTTACCATATGAGATTGTCTAAATTCTCCAGAGGAATATGTTCATAAATCTCCACTCCTCCCATTTGTAGCGATATAACAATATCTGCGATTTTTGCTAGCTGGTTATTATGAGTAGCTATCATGAATGTCTTCTGAGTGTTTTTATTGAGCTCTTTCATCAATTTCAAAATCGTTATTCCAGTTTTATAGTCTAAGTTCCCAGTTGGTTCATCTGCAATGATAATAGGGGCATCTTTTGCCAATGCTCTTGCTATTGCAACTCGTTGTTGCTCCCCACCTGAGAGTTGAGAAGGAAAATGATCTGATCGATGACGTAGATCAACCTTTTCTAACCAAAAAAGTGCTGTTTCACGGATTGCTTTTTTAGAATAGTCCTTACCCCCTTTTCCATCAGGTATTCCTACAAGAGCTAAACCAAATTCAACATTTTCGACTGCTGAAAGTGTTGGAAGAAGATTGAAAAACTGGAAAATAAACCCGATTTTATGTCTACGAAACTGAGCTCGTTGTTTTCTAGTTAAAAAGGAAATATCTAACCCTTCAATTAGAATTTT
Source organism: Candidatus Hodarchaeota archaeon (assembly GCA_016840305.1). The sequence goes on along the minus strand of JAEOSP010000154.1, from coordinate 7,262 downwards.
CCCTTTTGAAGGAGTATCAATGGCACTGATTATATTTAATAAGGTTGTTTTCCCAGAACCAGAGGGACCAAGAATAACGACGAATTTTCCTTTCTCTATTGAAAGTGAAAGTTCTTTCAAGGCAAAAACTGGTACTTCCCCCATCATATATTCCTTAGTTACATCCTGAAGATTAATAAGTGTCAATTCAGTCATCCTGTATTAATACTGAAGTTCTACGACAGAATTATTAAGACTAACTTTTAAATCTATTCAAGAATATTACGTGGTGAAACATATGCGAGAAGTGACCAAAGTTGGCCTGAAAGTTAATGATACTTCGATAGGGGTAAAAAAATTTGTGCAGGATTTTATCGGTAAGTCAATTTTTGGAATGATTAGTACCTTAAGGATAAAAGATCTTGATATTCAGAAAATAACCCTAGAAATTGAGTATGGAGAAAAAAAAGAATAAAATGGGGAATAATCCCCAAAAGCTGTATTTTTAGTGATTTCGAAAAGTTTTAAGCTTCTATTAGAGCAGCTTTTTCTTCATCAATAATATTGTGAAGTTTTTTATGCTGACTATGGCTTTGGTTCGTTGCGAAATGCTCAAGACGATGCTCTAATCCTTCAAGAAGGAAGTGTTTGAGCATATTTTCAGGGTTGGAATATTTTAGGTCTAATACAGCAAGAGCTGAGTGGAAAAAGTCAACTAATTCCTCTGATAATTCAATTTCATATTTCATAGTACTATCAAATCCTTTAAAATCAATATTTGGATAGTACAAGTTTAAACTGATTGTGAACAAAAATAAGCTTTTACGAGAATCAGTATGAAGCGAATAATCCCTTCCGATTCATTCCAACGTCTTTCAGTATCTTGGTTTTCCACTATTAGTAGGGGAAAATTCTAAACTTGTCGGTTCCTCTTCAACGAAGATGGCCAACACTATGTATACTACTAGCCCAATCCCAGACATTATAGCAATGATAAAAGCGATTCTTATTAGAATAGGGTCTATATTAAAATGTTTTCCCAAACCTCCACATACACCTGCAACCCATCGATCATCTACGCTTCGATATAGTTTTGGTTGAGTAGTAAATTGACGGGGAGGATAACTTCTCTGTGTTTCTCCTTTGTATGACCCACGTATCTCCGCTCCACAGTTATTACAAAAGGAGTCATCAGGATTGATTGGTTCACCACAGTTATTGCAATAATTTGTCATTTAAACAACTCCTCTTCTATTTTTATAGAAGAGATAATTTTAAGCACTCTTCATCTTTCTTAATACATTTTTTAAGTTTCTCCATTGGGAATACAATTCGGGAACCTTCTAGCTCAGGACTCAAAGGAAGCTATCAAAACACATGAATTCTTATGTTACTAACCAAGAAGTTAATGAAAGTAAGGTTTGGGACTATTTTCAGTTCATTCTCAAACCCCATTCGTTAGTCAATATACAGTTCCTTTCTGAACTAATACTAAGTCCACCCAAGGCTCTTTATCGTTCTTTTTTTTCTTTAATCAATGAATACAACCTTGAATGCTATCAAATTACTGCGAAACTGAAGAAAAATGATGTGATAATCTATTATTTAGATCTTGAGACTCCAATCGTATTTATTCCACTATCTAAAAGTGAAATTGAATTTCAAACCTTTAGAAGAATTTCTACAATCTCAAAGGTCATTAAATCAAATTTATCCATAGAATTCAATCAAGACCTTGAAGTTAGATTAATTCAAATAGTGGAAAATACTTCAGATACTGATCCTTCTTTTCACGTTTATAAAATGGAAGACCAAAAGCTTCTAAATAAGCGGGAAAATTCTGGGAAACAAAAAAATTTGGTTTTGAGGGGAGGGAGAAAAACAGTGCCTTTTGGAAAACGAAGTCGAAGAAACAAACTAAATCTACTAACAGGAAGGGAATGGATAAAAGTCACCAAATCGTGGAAGATATTGAAACCACCACGACGCAAGGATAATGAGGTCTTACATCCTGCAAAGTTTCCAGAAAAAATTGTACGAATGTTTATAACCTTTTTTACAAAGCCAGGAGATTTGGTTGTAGATCCTTTCTTGGGTAGTGGGAGCACTATAATTGCAGCAAAACAAAGTAACAGAAACGCAATAGGTATTGAGCTAGCGGAGAAATATGTGAAAATAAGTAGTGATAGATTAAATAAAACGGTAATACCAGGTTATTCTCCAATGTACAACACAAATCTGGAGAGTTATTGGATGGTAGTTCATGGAAACAGTCTGAAAATCTCAGATTTATGGCAGAAGAATGAATTTCCAAAAATTGATTTTGTTATCACTTCCCCTCCTTATTGGAGTCAATTGGATCGTAATGAAATAAGACAAAAGGATCGAAAAACGAAGGGTTTGGATACTAAATACAGTAATGTTAATCCAGACGATCTTGGTAATGTCAAAAATTATGAAGAATTTATAAAACAACAAAAAATGGTGTTTGACCAAATTTATCATCTGATGAAACCGAATAGCTACATGGTGGTCATTACAAATAATATTTTTACTTCTGGTCGACTTTACCCGTTAGCGTATGATACTGCTACTTCTCTTATGGATACATGGACTTTGAAAGATGAAAAAATTTGGTTACAGGATGATAAAAGACTACTAGCATTGGGAGTGAATAATGCATGGGTTGGGAATCGCTGCCATCAATTTTGTTTAATCTTTAGGAAGGAACGATAACTATAAACCCTTTTGAAATATCGATATAGGATATGTTTGTTCTGGGGCATGTTCATTGGTGATGAGCTCAAAAAACTCTTTTTCTATGAAAGCATCAAATCTATTCGGGATTAGACCGAAAGGAAGATTGATTTCATATTTGGCGAAGAAATCACTTACCAAGGATACTTCGTAATATTGGGCGCATTTTTCAAAATTTAAAGACGTTAACCAAGAACTAGTTACACCATCTTCTCGAAATAAGATTTCTAACTCCTTTATCGTTGTTTCTTTTACCAAAATTTGAATAGCAGATTCCAATAGCTTTGTTCCAATCTTCAATCGACGTTTATCAGGTATTACTGCAACAAGAGCGATTTGACCACAGAAATTTTCCTTTGAACTACAGATTTGCTCATCTGGAGAAATAATTTCGATATCAAGCAAGCCTACAAGTTCATCACTAATAAAAGCGACTAATTCAACAGAATAGTTTTCATATCGTGGTTTAATCTTTACTATCGAATCAAAATACAAAGAATCATAGAAAGAATCTTTTAAACATTCTAACCATTTATCTTCAAATTCTATCTTATACCTCATGATTTGAAGATCCAATTATACTCTCCTTCCTTTTATTCTACAATTCTATTTAAAAAAGTTTAAACTGAGTACTTAAATTGTTTGTCTTCAAAAACTTACCCCTCCCTTTGAAACACGGTTATCATTGTTAATAATTCTTGAATTAACTCTAGAAACTCTTCTCTAGCACCAGTAATAAATTTTAAGCTTCCGACAATCTCATGTCCTCCTCCTTCAATATTAGCATGAGGTAACTTATTTGCAAGTGTCTTAACAAGGTTAGGGAAATCTAATTTGACTTTTTTAGATCTAAAAATTGCAAAATCAGGGCCTAGACCTATAGTTACCAATGGAGACTGATTTGCCTTACCTAAGTGATCAAAAAGACTGCCCGTGATTTTCCCAGGTGGAGGCCAATCAAAGCGACTTGTATACTTCTCGACATCTAAAATTACTAAGCGCAAACCATTGGGAAGTATTTCTTCTTGGCAGTATTCAAGAGAAATTAGAAGTTGTTTTTGTAGAAGGTCTCGAGCTTCAGTTGCAAGTAAGCTCACAAAAGATAGTTGTTTCTCAGCATTCCCTGTTATCCCTAAAAGATCTGACAACAGTAATCTTCCCGGAGAAAATTTCAGGAAGTAAGCTTGATAATCCACTGCAATGGCTATATCTATAAGATAAGATTCAGAATAATTCTTCTCCTTTGCAAGGTCTAGATATTGATCCAATTCGATTCCTTCGACTCTGTCTCCGAAACCAGCTATTGCTGGCAAATGTAATATCTCATCGGTTATTTTGGGATTAACACGACGAGCAAGTTCGACCCCTAACATACCAGCACAGATATTATAATCACCACCTGCATGGTAAACATTCAAATGGTTACCAATTATCTCTTGAATGATTGTAGAAGGGAAATGATGATCAACTACCATTACTTCAATATCGTATGTATTTAATAAATTATAAGAAAATAAGCTCTCTTCGCTACTCCCCGTATCAAGCATAATCACGATAGGAAGTTTATCCCCAAACCTATCCAGATCTTCAAGGGCAAAATTAACGTCTCTAACAGAATCAATTGGGTCATAAAAAGGTGGTTTGTTAACTGTTCTCTTGATAAGATGTCTAATTTTATCTTCATCAGCCTGTTCAAAAGTTTCTATCCATAAATGCCTGAGAGATAATTCTAAAGAGATTCCCGCAATTATCCCATCGCAGTCTCCATGATGGCGAATTATTATTGGCTGATATTCAAGTAAAGCTCGACGTAATCGTTTTGCGATAGCAATAAACTTAGGTTCCAACAGGTTCAAAATATCAGACTTTACTAAGAACTCTACTAGTGGTGGCTCACTTTTTTTATCAAGAAATTTCTCCATCTTATTATTGAAGGCATTTGAATACGCTTGATCTACTTTAAATAAATTAGATATCTCGATCTGTTCTGTTCCTCTATGAATAGTATATTGACCAGCTACTTCCACAACATCACCAATCGAGATATCTTCAAGAAAGTCTAAACGAAATGCAGCGGCCTCAATTAAACCAGTTTCGTCTAAGAGAGTAAATATTTTTGGTCCTTTGGGGATTTGTCGAATGTTTTGAACTTGAGCAAGAAAAGATATAAATGCGCCTATTTCACGTTTATCCTTAACTTTTTGTAATGGTAGAGAATCATGAATTCTTTTTATTGGAAAATGAGAGTAATCTGAAACAAGAACCTGTTCGAATTCCAATTTGTCTCCTTTTTTGTTTATTAATTTTACAATTATTTGATCCTCAACTTCTCCTGAAAATCGTTTATTGCGGATTAAACCTTCTATTTTCGGTGCTAACTCGACAAAATAACCGAAATCTACGATACTAACAACTTTTGCAAGATATATTTTCTTAAACTCTACCATCTGCCTTGATACAGGTGAAATTAATTGAATTATTGATGTTTCTTTCCCACAATCTTCACAAATCTCCTTGCTGTCTTGGGTCAAAATTTTACTACAAATTAGGCATCTTTTTTCATAAATACCTGTTCCAGAGCAACTAGAGCAAGGTTTTTCATCTGTCGTTACAATTTTCCCCTTCCCTTTGCATTTTGAACATACATCCTTTGCGGTAGGTTTTCCACCCCCAATAACCATCTTTGTAGATCCCATTCCATGGCATTTAGGACATTTTATTGTTTTTTTAACAGAGGTTTTCCCTTTTCCTTTACATTGAGGGCATTTTTGTGATGACATACGTTTCTCTCCCTATTAAAGGTGGAAGATTAACCAGTGTGCTTTAATACTAGTGCTCATCATTAAAAAGCGAGCATTTATAATTTATTAGGTCTAATTTTTATATTCAAAGGATAAAGAAAAGAAGTTCTGAATGTTCTTAAATCTGAAAGAACGATGAAATATATAATAATTCCCCCAAGGAAGAATTAAAAATGCCCAAGAAGAAAAAAAAAGGATTTACGGGAGAGCAATTGCTAATTTTTTCTGATACGCACATAAGTAAATTTACTGGTCTATTTCATCGACAATCGTTCGAGATGGGAGCGAAATTAATCAACGAAAGGTTAAAAGAGAATCCAAACGCCAAATTATTACATTTAGGCGATATAACCGATTCAGGAACTTATGAAGACTTTGTATTTTCGAAAGCAGTGCTAACCAACTCATTTCCTAATCATGTAATCCATACCATTCCAGGTAACCATGATATGAGAAATATTGGGGATCAACTATGGAAAGAATTCTATGATGAAAGGCAATTTCTAATAGATACAAGGGAATCAGGCGGGAATATGGTGATCTTGGGATTAGATTCTGCTGAACCAGATGAAAACACAGGGAGAATTGGTGATCGAGGAATTGAAGCAATAGCAGAATTAGAAACAATTCCTGATGATGTGCTTAAAGTACTTTGTTTCCATCACCACCTATTACCAATACCGTCGACAGGAAGGGAGAGATCAATGATTTTAGATGCAGGGGATATATCTAGAGTGATTTGGAAAGCAGGCGTAGATCTATTGATAACTGCACATCGACATTATCCAAATGTATTTATGATTTCAAATGGGGAAAGAAATGCGTTATTGATAAATTCAGGTACTTTTAGTAGTTTTAAAACGCGTGGAAGAGCTGGTCACACATTTATTGATATAAAAATTAGGAATAAGGAAATAGATGTCCAATTTGTGGGTGTAGATACTTATTCACAATTCCTAGATACAACAAGTGAGGTCTCACCAATTTGGAAAGGAGAGTTATCAAAGAGGACAACATACATAACACCTGGAGAAAAGATCCACTCCAAGCTTTGCCACTTTTCTGATACTCACTTCACCACAGGAAACGAATTTCTATCAAAAATCTATGATCTAGGTATTAAGATGATGATTCGGGAAAAACCGAACGTCCTCATTCATACAGGTGATTTAACAAATGATTCTTATCCAGAAGATTTTGGAATTGCTAAAATGAAGCTAAGAGAATTAAGAGATCAAGGAATTTCATATTTAATTGTGCCTGGAACACGAGATTTACAGCCATTTGGACGTGAAATGTGGGTTCAACAAATAGGGCCTCTCGACCCAATATTCGAAGATACTTCAATGCGAATTTTAGGAATAAATACTGGTGGTGAACCATCTGGTCGTGTGGGACGTAGTCGAATGCATATGATTGAGCAAGAATTTACTTGTTTTGGTCAATACAAGTTATTCTTGGTTGCGATGCACCATTCAGTTCTTCCTATACCTCGGAGTCACTTCAAACGTGCTGTTAAAGACGCTGGTGACGTTATAAGTTTTCTTACTGGTCGTAATGTGCCTTTAGTATTATCAGGACTTGAGCATTTTGCTACAACAATGCAGGTGGAAAATACTCTTTTTGTCAATGCGGGGACATTTTCAAGCAAAAAAATACGTTCTAAAAGGTTAAATACATTTAACGTGATTACAATTTATGAAAGTGGTTTGATTAATGTGGAAG
>JAEOSP010000153.1 GCA_016840305.1 Candidatus Hodarchaeota archaeon | reverse complement strand
GCTATTGTGAATAATATTAAAGATCTCTCAACTGACGATTTAGGAACGGCTGGAAACGTTCATGAAGCAAAAATCGGTGACGATGATATGGTATTCGTCGAAGAATGTCCAGATGCGAAATCTGTTACTATTTTAGTTCGTGGTGGAACTGAGTTAGTAGTTGATGAAGCTGAAAGATCAATCCATGATGCTATTTGTGTTGTAAGAAATGTACTTGAGGACAAGAAAGTTGTTGCAGGTGGCGGTGCTCCAGAAGCATATGTTAGTCGAAAACTACATAAATTCGCGGAATCTCTTATCGGACGAGAACAACTTGCTGTTCAAGCATTTGCAATCGCTTTAGAGGTAATTCCACGTACGCTAGCTGAAAACGCAGGATTGGATCCTATAGACATTATTGTTGCTCTACGCAATGAACATGAAAGTGGTAATTTCAAAGCAGGAGTGGATGTGTATAGTGGTAAAGTCAAAAACATGGAAGGTGTTATTGAACCCTTACGAGTTAAGACTCATGCAATTTCTGCTGCTAGTGAAACTGCACAAATGATTTTAAGAATTGATGATATTATTTCTTCAAAATCTTCAGGTGGACCAGGAGCACCTGGTGGACCTGGTGGAATGGGCGGCGAAGACTTCGATTAAAGACTCTCCCCCTTTTTCCTTTTTTTTAATTTCAGATTTATTTCTTATACTAATAATCTAAAAACTAAAATCCTTTACATTTACACAGGGTAGTTCTTCAGCCTTAGAATAAATTATAATTAATTTAATGGAGAAAAACTATTATATCTTTCGTAAATCCGTTGAATCTTGTCAGATATCGGGATTTCAGAACATTTTTTATTTCTTAAGGATAAATCGGGCTGGTTACTTTTTGTCAGGTAAAACTGTTGATTATAAAATTGAAATAGGACCTCAAATGTTAACTAGGTTCGAATATGCAAGAATTTTAGGGGCAAGAGCACTGCAAATATCCATGGGAGCACCTGTATTGGTTGAAGCTGATGAATCTTCGACTATTCCGAAAGATGACTCTCAACGTAATGAACAAGGGGATCCATTACATATTGCCGAACGTGAGATAAATACCAGGCTTCTTCCTATTCAAATTCGAAGAACTTTACCCGATGGTAGATATCAAGATATTCCTCTTTCTTACCTTTTAAAGACGATTGGAAGAAAAAGTGGAACTATTTTGTCGAAATGAGTATTATTTAGCAGTACTGGTTGAAATACTTGACCAGTTCTCTTTTATTTAATTTTCTTTAGATACCATCCTCTACATTTATACTGCAAATGTAAGCTTTTAATATTCATTAGAGCTAAGTTACTTTAAAGAGGCGATCGAGATTCCTGAAATTCAAAAAAAGAAAGAGCTTTACAACCGTTTTGCTGACAAGATGAAAACTATTTCAGATTCTGCTGATGAAGAAGCTCAGTCTTCAATTAAACGCGGGTTAGATATTGCTTCTAAAAATCAATTTTTCCCAGAGGAATTTTCTACCTATCTTTTAGATTTAAAATTGTCTCAAAATTTACCAGTATCCCTTTTGCCGGATTCTCTTTTTGAAAAACCCATATTTAAAGGCAGAAAAGAGTTTTTTCAGAGATTGGCATCTGAGTTGATATCATTTGGATTAGCGTATCAGCGAGTTTACTTGAAACCGGTACCTCTTTATAAAATCACATCTTTATTGCATACACACAGACCTTGGTGGAAATGCGATATACAAGATGTTGAAAAATCCCTTTCAATTCTTAAAAAGAACGCTATCATACAAGAAAGCGATGATGGTTTTACTTTTGAACCTTTTTCCATCTCTTCAGAAATTAGAACTTTTCTAACTTCAATTTCTGACGGAATATCTGGATACGGGGAGATTTCAATTGCTTTGATTAAACAATTACTCTCATGGGAGGGGGAACGGATCAATTCTGCTCTTGAAATATTAACAAATAATCGTATTTGCATTTTCGATGAAGAGAAACAATTAGTTTACTTCCCTGGTTATCAAAAAGGAGAATAATTAGAGTTGTTTTTTACGAAGCCAGAGGTCAACGATTTTTTTGATAATCGAATAGTTATATCTTGGGGCATTTTTCAACCAGAGGAATTACCTCCACTTAAAAATATTCAGTTTATGATTTCGGGCGAGCCTGAATTAGTATTTGAACCAAATCAAAGCTCCATTATTGAAATTCCAGCATTAGAGGATAATAAATTAATCCTAAATTGGGTTATGGCTAAACCTCAAGAAAAAACTGAAATTCAATTATCCCTCACTTGTTCTATAATTGAAGAAACACAGAAAATTGTTTTCATTCCATGATCAAATTTATCTGACAAATTCAGTCATGATGATTTTAATTTTGACTGTTCTTTTCTCTCAATCGTTGAAAGCTTTAAAAAATTCTAGAGTAAGCGTTACCACAAGCATATTTACTCCTTTAGTTGATGTACAAATCGAGAAACATTTAAACACTACCCTTAGGATAATGAGAAGTATGGGAAAGGTCAGAACCTCAGCAGTAAAAGTTATTTCCAGACAAATTGTTAAAGAATACGAATCACATCTATCTCCTGATTCATTTGAACATAACAAAGATGTTTTAGCTAAAGTAGCAAAAATCCAGTCAAAGAGATTCCGTAATCAGATTGCAGGCTATGTTACACATCAATTAAAGATAAAGAAACTACGTGAAGAATCCTATGAAGATTGATTTTCTAATTTTTCTTTTAATCTAATTTTCAATATGAAATTAGTCGCCTCACAAAGATAGGAGACTGAATTTTTTCTTTTATAATTCATATCAATAATTTTGAGCTGAATTGAAAATCTCAAATTATTGTACAAAGGAAATTTAAACTATTTTTAACCCTTCTCAAATGGGTTTAGAGTTGTAATTCATTCTTGAATTAGCAGAAATAGTAGGTATTTTAATGATGGATGATCCTCCTCCTGGTGTTCGTGTCCAAGCTAAACCAACCAAAGAAAGATGTGGTAAATGTAACAATCCTTTTATTCAGGAAATATATGTTGAACCATTAACGGATAAGAGATCCTATCGTGTTTTATGTGAGAAATGCCAGTATACTGTGCCGTTGGAGGATGATTATTGAAAATTCCAGATTCAAAAGAAATTCGCTTTCAATGTCAACAAAGTGGTCATTGTTGCTGTGATAACAAGATAATTGTGACTTTAACATTCTCAGATACTTATGATCTATACCTAGCATTGGATATGGATTTTGAGTCTCTCATGAGGAATTTAACGTTCTATAAGTTTGAAAAAAAGACCAAAGAACATCAGAGGAAAAAATTAGTTCTTCCAGCAATTACTACTAGCGATGGAGAGGTTATACCAGGTGTGAAAAAAATTAATGGTAGGAATTGTACGTTTTATAACAAACCGAATTGTTCAATTTACCACAACCGTCCATTAGCATGTAAAAATTATCCTTTCACGTTTTTGACTGAAGGAAAAGAAACGAAATTCTCATGGGCAAAAAACGCTGAAAAGACATGTCCAGGGATAGGTAAAGGTAATACGATCGAAAATTCCTATATTGAAAGAAATGGAGAGATAACTTCAAACAGTCTCGATATGCATTCAAATTTAATACAGGAGCTAAATTCTGAAGCAT
>JAEOSP010000016.1 GCA_016840305.1 Candidatus Hodarchaeota archaeon | reverse complement strand
TTCAAACTACTTGGTATCAGTTTTAAATTTATTAACTGTTAATCTATTGCGTTTTAACGGGTTTTAGGGGTAATTTATTTTCAATTAATAATCGTTTTATCATTATAGATGCAGAATGGTAAACTCCCAACTACAATATAAAAAAAAGAGAGGAAAAGTCCTTGATTTCTTATTTTTGAGAAAAGGCTTTTTCCTATTTCTGCTTTGAGTCTTGTAATGGAATAGCTAAGGAATCATAAGGCTACAAACAAGAGCCATCCTCCCAAAATTACTTCAAAAATAAGTGTTAATATACCTCCGATAGCTCCCAAGACTTCAAATTTAGGTTTTACGATTTGTATTCCATTCCCAACACCAGAGGTAATGCTGGCAATTATTCCTAACCATCCAATAATTATGGGTACCAATCCATACGTAACAAACAGGATAGAATATGCGAGAGTACCAATGGAATAGAAAACCATTCCAAATGTGAATCTAGAGAACTTTGTTTGAAAAATCTTACGCCCTAAATCACTCATGAATTTTTTTTCAGCACCACTAGCAAGTGAGTATTGTTTTGCTATATTGAGAATTCCTCTGAAGTTAATTTCTATATAACTAAAGACTGACCCCTCTACTATTCGAAAAATCGTCCAAATAACTGCAAGTATAAGATTATACGAATTAAAAGAAATAAATAACATAATCGCAAGTATTATGATACTAAAGTGTTCAATAAGCCCTAGAATGATGCTTATTTTAAATTTACTTGGATCAGCAGCAATTTTTTGCAGCTTCGCATCAGAGTCATAATCACCAATTTCTATTTTATTTCCCAATGCTGCTTTAAGACAACAATGAAAAGAAAAAGAAAACCAGATAAGCTTATTTCAATAATCAAAGGGAAACTACCTGCTCTTTCACTCTGATTCGATCATCTTCTCTAGAATTTCAGCAGCATCCATAACAAATTTAGGACAATTATTAAAAACACCAGTTTTGTAGGCATGATCAAGGTCTTCAGCGGTTTTCAATTCGTGGTTGATTAATTGCCTGCAAATTACCGTTTCATTACGATCTTTGAACTTTTTCATAAAATTACTGGCAACTTCATAGGATTTTGAAGGATCTTTAATTTCTATATCACCGTATTTGAGTCCAATTACCATCAGAGCACCCGTAACAGCCCCGCATACGTTACCTGTATGATTTATTCCGCCACCGAACACTGAAGTGATCTTCAAGCACGTATCATGATCAACACCCAAGTATTGTCCGTAAACTGAAAAAATAGCTTGAGCGCAATTATCCTGCTGTGCGAATGAAGACTTTACCTCTTCCAAACGATTATTTGACAATGTACTATACTCCTCTTGTAAAAAAAGGTTGAAAGATAATAGATCTATTTGGCGTAAGAAACGTAACCATATTCGTCTTCTTCTTCCACCATATCCCAAAATTCTTTTTCTGAAAGAGTTAACTTCTCAATAATCATTTTATTGATCGTCTTTAGAAGACTATGATGTTTTATTTCATCATTAAGAATCGCTTTGATAATCACTTTTTCAGATTCATCATCAATTGAGTCTAGTAATTTTTGATACGTTAAAACAGCCTGAGCTTCCATTTGAATATGCTCTGCAATAGAATCTTTTATCTCTTTACTAATTTCCTCAGGAACAGAAGGCGTTGGCCTCGTTAATTTACTTTTTAAAGCGTTTAGCATACTTGCATGTTTTTTAGAGTCTAATGCAATGCTTAAAATTAGTTCACGAATCATTATATTCTGAATACCGTCAACTGACGCTTCTGCTTTTTCAACAATTTTATTTTCAAAACTTACTTGCTCCTCATAGAACGCTATTCTTTCTTGTTTGTCCATTGATTATATCACCTTGAAAAATACTAGTTGGAGGATGGCTTTTTCATAGTTATTTAACAAATTCGGTTACAATTGCGAAATAACAATTTCGCTTGGCTAAGAAATAACTAAAGAAAACATTAATACAAAGCCAAAATTTCCTTATGTCAGTTATTTTTGGTGATCAGAATGTCATGGAAAGATATTAAATTACTATATGGGGATGAAATAATTACAGATTTTATCCCATCGGATATGAATGTTCGGGTACTTGAAGCTGAAGGAATTACACCTAATTTTACTAACGTTCAAGAACGATTTGACAAGGTTCTAAAGAATCCTGTTGATTCCAAACCGCTAGAAGAAATGGTCAGGGAAAGACCTAGACCACCTATCATGATTCTTGTTGATGATGCCACACGACCTAATAAGCATACGAAAATTCTACTACCTATGCTATTAGAGAAATTATTTGATTATGGTGCTAAACGAGAAGATATTAATATTATGGTGGCAAGTGGTTCTCATAGTGCTCCTTCTGAAGAATTACTTGAGAAAAAAATACTTGGTTCAGAAATCTACAACTCTTGGAGAGATAATGTAATAATTCATAAGCAAACTGAAAATTGTAAAAATCTAGGAACTTCTTCTTATGGTACTCCTATAGAAGTAGATATTGCTGCATTGGAATCAGGTTTAGTAATTGCTGTAACCGATAGTGAATATCATTATTTTGCTGGTGTAGCAGGTACAGTTAAGTCTTTCTTCCCAGGATGCTCAGGAAAGGAAACCATTGCGAGAAACCATCCTATGATGTTTGATCCTGTTCATGGTTTTAAACCTGAATGTCGTTTAGGAAATACAAAAGGTAATCCTGTCATTCAAGATATGATAGAAATGGCTAAAATGACCAAAAAGATGGTCCCTGTTTTCTGTATTGATGCAGTTATGGATGGTGAGGATAATGTTGTTATTCTTAATGGAGGAGACATTAATTCTTTACATGAACTTGTTCTTGAACAGTTGAAACCGTTACGGATTGTTGAGGTGGATGAACCAGCAGATTTAGTCCTTGTTTCTACAGGTGCCCTTTCAATTAATCTTTATCAAGGAGGTAAAGGTTTTCATGCAGGTTGGAATGCTGTAAAAGAAGGTGGCGATGTTTTATTGTTTGCTCATTGTCCATTGGGCGTTGGTTCTGATAATTATCAGGATACTATGGAAGAAATCAAGGAGATGGATCTTGATGAAGCAATGGGTTATGCTATCAAAACAAAATGCAGTATAGATAACTTTAAAATTGGTAATCAGAAAGTTATAGATATTATTCGAATTTTAAAGCGATGTACATGTCACATGGTCACAGAAATGGATAAGGACTTATTAGAAGGAACTTTCAGAATAGAATATGTTCCACGTACAGGGACAATTCAAGAAAGTATCCGTGCATGGATTACTAAATATCGTGAAGAGAAGAACAGAGATCCCCTTGTTTATGTACTACCTGATGCTGGTAACTATATTGATGTAAAGAATAGGTAACTCTTTCTTTTCATCCTTTTTTTAAATCGTTACCCAATTGGGCTCGATATTTTTACCTTGTATCTGAATACCAATAGAAGTGTAATAACTTAATTATTCTTAACAATAGTAAAGATGGCTACACTTAAACTACTTTCTAATTATCTACTTTCTTTATCTCCACTATCTATTTAAAATATTGAGATTCATTCGTTTAAAAATTAATAAACAATTACAAAACAAACCTATTTTTTCGTATATTGTTTTATTTTCAAAGAATCTGTGATGTGAGTTAACTCATGAAATTAAGTGCTTCACAAGAAAAAAAAGTTAAACAATTTGTACCTAAACACCAAGGCTCAAGTGCTGTATGGTGGGTATTGCAGCGAGTATCAGGATTCCTAGTTTTCCTCTTTGTATTCTTCCATATGCTTGTAAACCACTATCTAACTGCACTGATGGATACAGATACCGAAGTTGCGTTAAGTAAAGGTATAGCCTCATTCGAAGCGGTAGCGTGGAAAATGAGTAATCCCTTGTACTTTACGATATCCATTCTATTCGTCATTTTTTTAATGATCCACGCATTAAATGGGTTTAGAATGGTTGTACTAGATATGGCGACAGGTCATTCGTTCCGAAAAATTTTCGGTATATTACTCTTCCTTCTCGGAGTAGTAATAGTTATTTATGCGTTTATTCTCAACTCAACAATTCTGACATTCGGGTGATGAAAATGGTAGAAAAAGAAATTTTAGTAAATCAATCGCAAACTGAAACTGGTAGTAAGGTAACAAACTTCTTAAGCTGGTTTAAACCGTTTTCTCGCGGTATTGGAATGTATGCTTGGATAATCCAGCGTTTAACAGGATTATTCCTTGTAATGTATGTTTTCATTCATCTAGGGATTATTGGAACAATGCTTTTAGACACATTCTTGGGTTTTGAAACACCAGGGTTGTTGTATAATAGTATAACCGCAGCTATGAGTTCTCCGCTGATCGAAGGTGAAGGAATTTTTAAGCACCTATTTTCCATTGCATTTCTAATTGATGTAGGATTGCTTGGAGCCTTGAGTTATCACGGTTATAATGGAATTCGAGTTGTTCTATTTGATTTAGGGATAGGAATTCGCAGACAAAATACTGTCTTTTGGATTTTATTCATTCTAGGAATTATTTCGTGGTTGTTGGCTGTTTTATTAATTCTACAAATGCCAGCGATTGTACATTCTGGAGTATGAAAAAATTATGATTCGTAAACATTCAATGATAATTGTGGGGTCAGGGCTTGCAGGAATGCGCGCAGCTATTGCAGCGAGAGAACAAGGGGTAGATGTAGCCGTAGTTTCTATCTGTATGCCTGTCCGTAGTCATTCTGTCGCTGCACAAGGTGGAATCAATGCCCCCTTAGGTAATAATCCAGAATCTAAGGATGATTCAGTTGAAAGACATGCTTTCGATACCGTCAAAGGTTCTGATTATTTAGCGGATCAACCTGCTGTTATTAAAATGATCGGATTAGCAAAAGAAACGGTCTATGAGCTTGAACATTGGGGTTGCCCCTTTTCTAGATTTGAAGATGGTAAAATTGGCCAAAGACCATTTGGAGGAGCAGGTTATCCAAGAACATGTTTTGCTGCAGATCGAACAGGTCATTCAGTACTACATGTAGCATGGGAAAGAAGCGTGAAACTCGGTGTCCCTGTCTATGAGGATAGATTTGTCGTTAGAATTGCTGTGAAAGATAAAAAAGTTCAAGGAATCATCGTTCTTGATTTTATCACAGGCGAACTTGAAATGTGGGAATGTGATGCAGTAATCTTTGCAACTGGAGGTGCTGGCCAAATTTATGGTGCTACTTCCAATGCACTTAACTGTACAGGTTTCGGAATCGCAGTTGCTGCTTGGGCTGGAATTGCGATGAAGGATATGGAGTTTATTCAATTTCACCCAACATGCTTATTTGGAAACAATATATTAATTTCAGAAGCTGCTCGTGGAGAAGGAGGCTATCTCCGAAACAACAAAGGTGAGCGATTTATGGAAAAATATGCTCCTGAAAAAATGGAACTAGCTCCACGAGATATTGTCGCCCGATCTATATACCAGGAAGTTCTAGAAGGACGAGGATTTGGGCCTATGGAAAATGGTTATATCCATCTTGATCTGACTCATTTACCTGAATCACAAATTCTGGAACGACTTCCCCAAATACGTGAGCTCGCTCTTCGGTTCACTGGTCAAGACATGATTAAAGATCCCATTCCTGTGCAACCTGGTTACCATTACAGTATGGGCGGTATGCATGTTGATGAGAATTGCGCCAGTGAAGAAGTTGAAGGCTTTTACGCTTGTGGAGAAACATCTTGCGTGTCTGTACATGGTGCAAATCGTTTAGGTGGTAATTCTCTTCTCGAGTGTGCAGTTATGGGTAAAGTTGCTGGAGTAGAGGCAGCAAAATATGTCAAAGGAGTTACTCCCTCTATTGATGCTAAATATGTTCTCTTTAAAGAACTCCAAAACCAACAAGAGGAAATGGATTATTGGTATAGCGGGAAAGGAAAAAATGATCCTTTTCAAATAATGGAAGAAATGAGAGCGACGATGAAGCTAAAAGTTTTCGTATATCGAGAGGAAAAACCACTCAAAGAAGCTCTTGACAAAATCAGAGAACTTAAACAAAGATTTAAAGAAGGAGTTTATCTTAAATCCAAAGTTAGACAGTATAATCGTGAACTTGAGTGGGTCTTTGCTATCAAAGGTATGTTGGACGAAGCTGAAGCGATTTGTATAGGTGCTTTAGCTAGAAAGGAATGTCGTGGTTGTCATTGGCGGTTGGATCATCTTAAACGAGATGATGAAAACTTTTTGAAGCACACCCTAGTGAATTTCGTTAATGGTGAAGCACAACTCCGATATAAAGATACTATTATTACAAAGTGGCAACCAAAGGAAAGGAAATATTGAGGTGAGAATATGAACGAACAGAAGAAAGTAACAAAAACAATCACGTTTAAGATCAAACGCTTTAATCCTGCTGTTGATGACAAATCATATTGGAACTCTTTTGACTTGGAATGTGATGATGGGACAACGGTACTACTAGCGATTCAAGAAATCATTGCTAAACATGATGGTTCGGTTGCTATGCGTTATAATTGTCGTGCTGGAGTCTGTGGCTCGTGTGCGGTACTCGTTAATAAAAAGTATATGCTCGCTTGTGAAACATTAGTCCTTCAACTGAACAAGAAAGAGATAAAACTGGAACCACTACCTTTTTATCCTGTGATCAAAGACCTAATCGTGGATATGTCACAATTTTATGAAAAACTCCTTGCAATTGAACCATATCTAAAACGTGATCACTCAAAAGATCCTAAAAAAGAAATACTTCAAAGTCCAGAGGATTTCCATATTATCGATGAAGCTACTCAGTGTATTCTCTGCGGAGCCTGTCATTCCTCTTGTGTTTCTGTATGGACAGATAAGAACTATTTAGGTCCCGGGGCTTTGTTAAAAGCTTTCCGTTTTGCGAACGACACTAGAGATGAGGATAAACGGGAAAGAATAGCTCGTGTAACAGCTGAGGATGGTGTTTTTAGATGTCATACGGCTTATAACTGTGTAGAGGCATGTCCCAAAAAATTAAACCCAACTGAAGCTATACAAACATTGAAACGTCAATCTGTAAAACAGGTTTTCAAATTTTGGAATCGAAGTTAAGTTCCTTTTCCAAACCAACCATTAGTAGCATTTCGATTCATTATGCTACTATTCCTTTTTCTACTTCTATTTTCAACTTTCAAGTTCAATGCAATTCTTTATGTCGTATAACCAACGTGTAATGCAGTTGGAATCCCTAACCAACAAAAATGTACTTGTAATTTGTAATTCTATTATGTGGAAAAATTATGACTTGATGTAATCTATTACCATGAAAAAAACCTTAATAAAAACTATTTTCCTTTATTTCAAATCATTATGCAAGTTAAGAATTTTAAAGCCTTCAACCCTGAAGTAAAAGTTCAAATTGACCCCAGTAAAAAGGTAAAACAAGAATTTAGACTAACGGACTTAGTTCTTTGTTATTTAAACACAAATCAATCGACTGTAGTAAAGAAATACGTTAAAGCTCTTAAAAAAAGACTTGTTAAGGATATTAAAGATTTTCACATTGAATCAACTTTTTTTGATTTGAATTCTATGAGGAAAGATCTTCCAGTTTTAGGAGATTATCCTGAATTACAAGATTTACTAGTACAATTTACATGTAAGAATTTAGAGATATCAACAAAAAATCAAGCTAGATCATGTGAAACTGAAATCTTGAGTATTAATAGAGTTAAAGCTCAAGAAGTTCTATCTTACTATAGGATCAAAGCTTTAGTTGATATACTTGGAAAGGAACAAGCAATTCCGATATGGAAAGAAATAGTCGCTTTTCGTATCATCTCGGCTAGAGAGAAAAGACAAACCAACATAAGAAATCCATCAATGATGGAAAATTTTGAACAAGCGGTTGGGATTTGGACCAAAATTGGGATGGCTGATTTTACTGGAGCAATCTTTGATGAGAATAAGTATCTATTCAGATTCGATAGCTGCTTTACACATGAAGTGCTTAAGGGTTTTAATGATCCCGATATTGCATACCTAGCAACATGCTACGTTGGAGATGCAGAAGAGTTTAATAAAGGAAAGACAATGAAATTACGGAGAACTCAAACTTTACATCATGGAGATTTTTGTGATGAGCTATATTGGAATTCTAATGTTCATAAAGATGTAGAACAACCATCATTGGAATTTACCAGAGAGCTTGGAAAAAAATAGGTATCTATCAAAACCTAGCCAATGCATAATGCTAATTGTATACTGTTTAAATTTGTAAATGAGGTTTTCCATCCTAACTTATATCTTATAGTTAAAATAACTTAAATAATGATTTTTACAGGTTGGCCACAGCTTTTCAATCACTTATTGAATAGAGATTTCTTCAAATGATTCTTGGTATTCGTTATCAATTGCTAACTTTCATGTCAATTTCACATTTTATTCATCATGTACTCTTATATGCTTTTCCAGCTCTTCTAATACTTATTATTGATGACATTCCTCTTAATTATCTTGAAATGGGAATATTAGGGTCCCTTCCATCTCTTTTGATGGCATTAACTTCTCCAGTAATTGGATTTTTGGGTAAGACTGCTAAAAATGGATTTTTCATTCTCTTACTTGGAGTTCTTTTCTTTTCTCTTTCCAGTTTCGTTATTTCGATAGCTAGTGATTTCCTAGGATTGTTTATTGGGAATTTTATTCTTGGTTTTGGTTGTACAACCTATCATCCAATTGGATTAGGTGTATGTGCAAATTCGTTTCCTGAACAAAATCGTGGGAAGGCAATGGCGATAAATCACGCAGCTGGTGTTATAGGAACTGCAGTTAGTCCTTTTGGAACATTGTTCCTAGCAATATTCATCTTTACATGGCGGACTAGTTTTCTTTTTCTTGGAGTACTCTGCGCTCTTTCTGTGGTTCTCCTTAGTGCGTGGTTATTTCTTCAAAACTTGAATAGTCGTTTTGAAACTCTTTTAGAGAGAAAAGAAAAGACATCAAAAATTAAAAATAAAAACACAATATCTATCTGGACATCTCCACATAGAAATTGGATACTAACTAGTTTAGGAATAATAATCGTCATTAGTGCTTTACGAGGTGGTGTCTATCGTGCGATTAGTTACTTTACTACGACTTTATTGAAAAATTTTTATAATGTAGACGCGTTCCTAGCTGGATTATTCACTAGTATGATTCTATTATTTGGTTCTATATCTGATATATATGGAGCTATCACTTCTGATCATATGGGCCCACGAGGTAGAGCAAAAATTGTCCTTATTTCAGCTATCATTTCATGTATGACTATTTTATTGCTCATTGTTATTACAATAGGATCAGCTCAAATATTATTTGTACTTTTTGGTTTTTCTCTCTTTGCTATAGGATTCTACCTAGCCGGAGGTACTTTACAGGCTCTACAAGCTGATTTAGTCCCCACTAAAGATCGAACTGTTTTTTACTCTCTCGTCTTTTCGCTAGGTTTAGTAATAAGTTCTATTACACCAACTATATTTGGTGCATTATTAGATTTATTTAACTCTCCAATTGGTGGATTATTATTCATGTTTTTCTTAATGATTACCGGATTCTTGATCACTTTAATATTTATTCGTAGATTGTATTATGCAGAAGTACACCATTTATTCTCTGTTTAAAAAAGATAAAAACAGTAAGTAGAAAACTCGCTTCTGCTTTCTATTCATATATGTGTTATTAATTCATTATCCGTAAAGTAAAAGATGGTGTATTTTGATATCATACAACTTTCAACTGTTTATAGCACATTTAACTATTACGATTTTAATTAGTTTTCTTTAAACTTTCCTTGAATTTCCTTTGGTAGAGCATAAAAACCAGTCAAAAGGAATGCTAATGAGACTAAATAGACATTAAACCATACAAACCAGATATATTTAAGATCTTCAAAATGCCATGGAGCCCAAGCGATATATGCTACCCCAAATAATAAAAAACCGAACGCTATCACCGCTGGTGAACTTAATTGTGCTTTTTTTCCATATTGATGCCACAGACAAGCTAAAACAAGAGCCATAGGGACAAATCCCCAGTATAAAAAACCATACATGGTAAACTCAATGTCGGTAAGTACTAACAAACCAAAGAAAAACCATACTTCGCCGAGAATTATGATCAAGATTGCGGGAATGTAAACTAACTTATCATTATCTACTAAAAGCTTTGAGACCCCAATCCACATTCCTGCGACCCAAATGATCATTGGAGTTCGCCATATAAGAAAAATTATGGGATCAGTCATGTCTGCAAATTCAAAACCCCATGCTTGTAAAACTAAACCAATGAAAGTGATCGAATAAATGAGAAAGGAAGATCCCCATATTAACTGAAAGGGAGCTTGTTCTAATGGTCTTGCTTTGGTGAAATATCGAATAAGTAAGTACCCACCAATTGAAAGTATCAGTAAAAAAGCAGCAAGTGAAGCTCCAAATAAATCATAAGAAATTGTTAATTCTGGTACAGAAAGACCACGTGGTTTTATCACTACAATGAGAGTTGTAATCATGTACACTATTGATAATATCACAATATAACCGCTATTTGTTGTTATAAAATTAGTCAGATCTGTTTTCAGGGACATTCTGAGGGACACCTCTTCCTTTTTAAGTAAGATATTGGATAAGTACCAAATTTCATTTCTTTAAGAGCTTTCTTATGACGAAAATCTTTATCATTGAAGGGTTATGATAACTATTTAGAGTAAAAAAATTTTTTATAATGTTTTTTCCTCTGGAAAAAGTCAATCTCCTTTTGATTCTATTTCTTGAAGTAACTGTAACTTGGTTTTTTATGAACTCAAGAGATACGAAATTTTGATTGATTGAGAAGGTCATTGCTGGAGAAAGATATGTGTTCTTATTTGCTTCTATACACGCTCGGAAATTTTGAGTATACTTTTCTTGACTTAACTAACGTTCAGTGTAAAACAGAAAGATCTATCTATATTCTTAACACATAGAAAAAACATAGAAAATCAATTGGTTTGAAAGACTCTTTAATTGCAGGCCTAGCCTTAGAAAATTAAGCTGATATCTTAACTCGGAATATTAAGCACTTTGAACTTGTATCAGGACTGAAAATCGTAACTTGGTAACAACTAACAATAAATTCTGAATGTAAAGATGTTTCGGATAGGGGATGTGTGACTCATCCCGTCGTGATACTAAAAACATAAATTAATCCATTTTTGTCCAACAAATTCAGTCATGGTAACTAGTAAATATGAAACATCAACGTTTTTTATTGACTCACAATCAGATGTTGTTACACAATTAGCGCAGGAACTTTCTACGGGACTAACAGAGAAAACAGACATTGCTATATCGGTATTTAATTATGTTCGAGACAAAATTAAGTACACAATTGATATTACTCAATACGATAGTCCAGATGATATGACAGCAAGCAAGACCATCGAAAAAAAAATTGGCTTCTGCATTCCTAAATCTGTTGCTCTAGTTGCACTATTACGAGCTAATCAAATTCCATCAAGGCTGCATTTTGCTGATATTATTAATCATAGAATACCACCCCACTTACTGGAACTCTTACAAACCAATGTTATGGTATTCCATGGGTATGCAGAAGTATATTTAGGAAAGTGGATCAAACTCACGCCCTCTTTCCAGACTCCACTTTGTGAACGGCATAATTTCCCTGTATGTATTTTTGATGGCAAAAATGATGCTACATTCAAACCTTTTGATAATGCAGGAAATCATTTTGTGGAATATGTAAAAGACAGAGGAGTCTATGCAGATCTTCCTTATGAAGAAATTTTCTCCATGTTCCGTAAATTTTATGGATATCCATAAAGGAAAATTTCATTTTTATTTTGTAGAACCATTCCAAAAGTAACCATATAGAAATCTAATTGTCTTTTTCTTTCAAAAAAGTCATATAATCGAGATCAATTGTCTCTTCTCCAATGATCTTAAGAGCAATCATAAATTGACCAGAATGGTATGTTAAATGGTTGAAAAAAGTAAAGAAGAAATCGTTCCCAAGGTTTATTTCTTTATTATTAAAATTTACTGTTTTACCCAAATTATCAGCAAGCAATGCTTTGAATTCGAAATAATATATCGATATTAGTACTTTTCCCGAGAATCATACCTTATCCGAATATTTTCAGTGCATTTTGAAAGTACATTTTTTCTAAAGTCGATTTAGACAAATGTAATCCATTTATTTTTGTTCCTTCTGGATTGTCTTTGTCTTTAAACGGTAGTGGAGCTTGGTGAGATGTTTCCCAAAATAAGCGTTGAGACCAATATCGACTGCTCCAATAATATTCTCGACGACGTTTACTAAAAAAGAATTTTAGATTAAATTCGAAATTTCCGAGATCTGAGCCAAACAATATACGATCTTGATATTTTTCAAACCATTCCTTTGATTGTGTAACATCTTTCCCGAGTTCACGTATCATCCAGCGGGTAGATGCAGTATCAACATATAAACGGGAATGCTCATCCAATAACTCACCCAATCTAATTAAATTTTCTGGTAAACATCCTAAATGAGCAGAAATCACAGTAATCCTAGGAAATCTTTCAAGAACATCAGAGAAATCATTAATCCTATCTTTTTTCGACCTATATTTTTGTGAATTTTTGTATCTATTCATGTAAGAAATATCTGGATCAGCTACATGTATGATGACAGTCATTTCATAATCTTCAATATGAGAATAGACAGAATCTAATCTATCATCGTTTATCCTAAATGGTTTTTTATTCCTGGTAAAAAATTGAAACCTTGGACCAACAAAAATTTTAACTATACTTATCTCATTTTCATGTGCCTTATCAATCTGTTCTCGGAGTTTATGAACCTTAAATTTTAAAAAATCATAAGAACTTAGATAATCACAAAAAACAATATTTTCGATACCTTTAGATTCTAATTTTTTCTTTAAACCTTGATCTCCTATCCCCAATATTCTTTCAATCCCAAATAATTTACTATATTCTAAGTATTGATTTAAGAACCTATAACCCCAAATATGTGTATGCGAATCAAAAATTTTGTACTTCTGGTTGTCTTCAATGTTGACTAATGGATTTAGAACAGAAAATATGATCTCGACTTCCTTTTCATTTTACAATTAGGATGAGATAGTAATATTAATTATGATCATTGAGAATATTTATTCTCTCCTTTCTGAAAAGATTCTTTTGTAAATTCCCAAGTCAAAATTACTACGCCTCCTTCACTTTCCATTGATGCATGCGTAGCTAATCCACTCTCTGTAAAATCACGTAATAAATGAATTGCTGCTGCATTACCCATAATAGTTTCAGTTATGAATCTTGTAATATTCAGTTCCAAAGCTCGTTTTGTTAGATAACGAAGAAATTCTCTGGCAATTCCTTTATTCCGATATTCTTCATGGACTAATAAAGAAACTTCTGCTGTTTTGAAGTCATGTAGAATGAAAAAATGTCCTGTTCCAATTATTTTTTCTTTGGAAATTGGGCCTAAGAATGCAGCTATTCCCATATCTTGACTAAAATTAATGTTCGCTTCTTTCTGTGCTAAAGTATGGGGTAATGCTCGTATAGAACTGAAATATCTTGAATATCTACTTTTTGCTGAAACTGAATAGAAGAAGCGTCTAAGTTTATCCTCATCACTGGCAAGGATTGGACGGATGCGTACAGTAGGCCCATTACCCCTCAATTCAAAGTACTCTTGGACTTCCATAGGATACATTAGATGTTTTGAAGGATCACTGTAAATTTGATCCTGATACATATAATTAAGACTCTTTGCTGTATTAAATAATTCTTCCCGGAATTTAGGATGTGCTAATTCAATCATTGATAGAACTCGTTCTCGAAGGGATGCTCCATGCAGATAAGCAATCCCGTACTCCGTCACGACATACTCAATATCAGCTCTAGTGATAGCTACTCCTGCTCCTGGACACAAATGAGATACAATTCGAGAATGTTTACCATCACTTGAAGTTGAAGGAAGGGCAATAATTGTTTTCCCACCTGGTGAAAGTTGTGCGCCACGATGTAAATCTACTGCTCCACCAACCCCACTATAAAGTGAAGTGCCTAAACTATCTGCTGCCACCTGTCCTGTAAGGTCTATTTCTAGTGCTGAATTAATAGTAACCATTTTATGATTTTTAGCAACAATATTTGGATCTAAAACATAATCAGAAGTGTAAAAATGGAAATCTGGGTTATCATTTATAGTCGAGTATAAACGTTGAGTACCCATACAGAAAGTTGCGACTGTTTTTCCAGTGTGGATAGTTTTTTTAGAATTTGTTACGACACCACAATCTAATAGATCTAATACAGAATCAGTTATGAGTTCTGAGTGAATTCCAAGATCTTTTTTATCACATAAATATTTAGACATAGCATTTGTGACATTTCCAACACCAATTTGCAGGGTTGACTCGTCATCGATCAATGTAGAAACATTACTTGCGACTCGTTCAATTTGATCAGTTAATGCAGGTGGTTTCCATTCTGTTAATGGACTTTTATTCTGGACCAAATAATCGATATTAGATATATGAATCAAGCTATTCCCATGAGTAACAGGCATTTCTGGATTTACTTCAGCGATTACTATTTCAGAATTTTCAACTGCAGACCTAGTAAGGTCAACACTTATCCCCAAACTAACATAACCCGATTCATCAGGAAGAGAGGTTTGAATTAAGGCAACGTCGATAGGAAGAAGCTTTTTTCTAAAAAGATCAGGGACTTTTTGTGATGAGACTGGTGTATAATCAGCTCTTCCATTACGTACAGCTTGCCG
>JAEOSP010000152.1 GCA_016840305.1 Candidatus Hodarchaeota archaeon | reverse complement strand
CATTAGGATTAATCTGAATTTGATTTACTCCTTTAAAAGAATATTCAACTGGATCTTCAAGAGTCGATATGTTAATACGATCTTTTGCTAAAACATTTAAAAGACCATAAAGAGTAGTTGTTTTTCCACATCCAGTAGGGCCTGAAGTTACTATCATACCAAATGGTTTTTCAATATTTCTAAGAATTATCTTTTCATGTTCTTTAGAAAGTCCTAAGTTACGCATCTCTAAGTCTTTATGACTATCATCAAGAATACGAAGAGCTATTTTTTCACCATAAAGAGTAGGCATGGTTGAAATACGCATAGAAATATCAGAGAAATTCTCTAATTCAATTCGACCATCTTGAGGACGCCTATAATCATCTATTTTTAAATTTGCTAAAATCTTGAAACGAGCCACAATAGCTGTATGCATTTCCCTAGGCAAAGATAAAACTTTATGCAAAATACCATCAACCCGAAAACGAACTACAGATTCTTCCTTGCCGGGTTCAATATGAAGATCACTAGCCTCTTCTTTAAAAGCATAACCAAGAATAAGATCAACTATCTCTATAATATTTCCATTTGTTCCTGCTCCGACTTCGAGTAAACGAGAAATTTCATCTTTAAAATTCTGAGCATAATTTTCAAGAACAAAAGAAATATCATTTTCTTTTGCTAAAAACCACTCAACCTTATTAAAGCGCTCATTAACAAAACGCCTTAAGGATGAGTGGTCTGGATTAACAGCAGCAATTATAACAGTATCACCATTTTTCTTAAACACAAATGCCTGGAATTCTTTTACTAATTCCCGAGGCATTAATGTTAATACCTTCTCATTGGGTAATTTCTGTTTCTTTTTATCAAAAATATATGAATATGATTGCTTTTTCATAGATTCAGTAAGAGATAAAAAACCACCATTATTTTCCTCCCCCTTGGTGGTTTTAATGAAGTAAGATGTATTTTAAAATTTACTCTCTTTTATTTTTACTGTCAACCCCGTAGTAGATTTTTGACTGTTGCCAAACAACACTATAAATTTATTTTAGTCAAAAATTCACTACGGGGTCAATCTTTTTTGTTAAAAATAAGTGAATAAAAAAGCGAGGAACTTGTTTTGTTCCTCGCTTCAACATAAAAGCATTCATTCCCTATGGAATTCTTGATGAATCGTCTCACCTTTTCTAAATCTTCACAAGCTTCATCTGTGATTTCTGGATTAGAAAGAAAAATCATAAATTCTCTTTCGGGTATAAATTCTTCAGGCAGGTCAGGGAATTTTTTTGGGGGTTTTCGAAGCTTCGACACCCTAACGAAGATAGAGTCGCCTTTTTCGGGCTTGTGAATTTCAACTCTTTTTGTTAGAGAATGAGAATGGAAGTCTCTTCTTGAAAGGGGTATAACGAAACAGGGTGAGATGAAATTCAATAAGTTGTTAAAAAATGAAAATTCTAAAGAACTATTTATTTTTTCCAATTATCCCTCCTTTATTTAGGTTTATATAAAATAACACTTATAATATTAGTTTGTCAATAGTAATAAAATGGGCCGGGAAACCTAACTGATTTCCAGGCCCTTTTCTTTCTTAACGTACCTCCTTTGGACGCTCCCATAAAGCATTCTTTGACCAATTCTGAATCTTCTTTATCTTTGTATCGATGCTTGTTGCTATGAAAGTCTTTAAGAACTGAAACGAATTGAAGCCCCTAAGAATATACCACGGGATCATATCTAATGCTGCATTTTTTACGGCTTTGAGAAAAATCTTTCTTTTTCCCTCTATGCGAAATCTTCTGTATATAGCTATCAACACTAAAGTATACTGAATGAGAAAATCTGCTGCTAAAAAGGTAACAAGGTATTTTGGCTTAATTCCAAAGCCGAACAGAAGATAAAGGAATAAAAACAAGGGAATACCAAGATAGATTAGACTGCTAAGAAGACCTTCGTATCTTGCACCATATACTGTCCAGGCCAACTTTTTCCTTTTTCTGAATTGCTTAGATTTTAGCGACATTATCTGATGAAATCCGCGTGTCCAACGATCAAGCTGCATTACAAGAGACTTAAGACTGTGTGGTTCTTGAGTGTACATTATCGCATTACTCACAAAATAAGCATGATTGTACTTAATGCTTATTTTATTAGCTTTTCCCCCCAGGCGAAAGAAATGAACGAATTCATCAAAGGGTATACGATTCTTTCTGTTTAGATTGTCGCCAACTATCACTTGGAAATTATTCATTTCTTTACTGAATTCGCTGATTTTGGGTCTGGATATCTCGAATTTTTCAGATTTGCTCTGAACTGTTTGAGTTAATTCTAAATCTTCAGTTACTGTTTTGTTAGGAAAGTGGTATTTTTCTGTCCAACACATAAAGCCACATCCAGGCGCTACATACAATGCAGTCCAGTTTTGACCGCTTCTGATAAGTATCTGTCCAAAGGCATATTCAGCTTCTCGTGCTTTGGCAATGAGCTTTTCAATTAATCCGGCTTTTTTGTTCTCTCTTGGCATGACCACTGCACCTAAAATGGTATTCTGAGTTATCACTATTTCTTTGTTTACAATACGAATTTTGTACACGTTTTTCTGCAATTCCTCTAAAAAGTTGGGGGATAAAATAGTATCTGAGTCTATTGTTATAATCCAATCCACCCAGTTAACAAAGCCCTCTTCTTTCAGCGCATTGACTCCTTCTGCTTTTGACATTCTTTTCTTGCCGACTGCAAGTAATATTTTTGGCTTTGTAGCATTGCGATACAGCGAAACTTCTTTGAACTCTTTACTGCTAAAATCCTTAAGTATGTCGTACTTATTAGCCGATAGGTGTTCTTCAATGCATTTTCTACTATTATCTGTTGATCCATGTTCAGATACTATAACCAAGTTCGGTGGATAACTTTGATGCAAAACTGAATTAAGTGTCTCTTTAATGCTCTCGCCTTCATTGAAAACCGTAATTAGAACACCAATCTTTTCTTCAGGATTAATCAGGGTATACCTGCCTCTTTTACTAAAAAGAGACAAGAACAGATGCGAAGAAGTAACTGGAGATATTGGGATATATGGATTGTGCATCTATGGCCCCTGGTTAACGATCTCGTTTATAAGAGAGCCAAAGATTAGCAAATAATCTCCATGTACTGTAGGGTCTCTCGGGATTCATATCCCAACCCAATCCGCCAATATTCTGAAATTGAGCATGATTGTGAAAATCTCCCCATATGTGCTCTATGCCGATTCTGAGACTGCTATACCTCAACTGTACTCCTAATCCACCCTCATAGTAATTGTTCCATGGATATCTCTTTGTGTCGTAAGTTCCGTTGAACTTTGCGAATAATTGGATCATGGATTTTGGCCTTTCTCCAGCCTTGGCTTCTTCTTTGGCAAATCTTATTAGGTTTAAATCAGCTTCAACAGTGGTAGAGAAGATTACATTGTTATGATCAATGTAATTGGGCTGTTTGTCTGTTCCTGGTCCATGATAGTAGATCTGTCCCCATTCTTCTCCTTGAAACCAATCCCCTATTCTCCAATCATCCCAGAAGCTCGCAAATGCCCTAAGAGCAGTATAGTGCTTAGTGCCTTCTGTAATAAAGTCCCATCCCTGATCTCCAACATTCTTAAAACGAGCTGATGATAAATACCGAATGTGAGCAATTTCAATTCCGGCTTGAAAGAAGCCTGGTCGCCATCTTATCCCAAATGTGTTCTCGATGATGTTGAACCAGGGAAGACCTTTTTGAGGTTCGTAAGTGATTCGGTTTCTGAAAAAAGGTCCCAAGAATTTCTCTCTGTGCCTGAACAGATTCAATCCAAGATTAAAATCGTTCGTGCCAATTCCTATTTTCCTGTTAGCTGGGTAGGGCGTTCCTCTTCCGTGATAATATGTACCGGTCCAATTCTCAATTACCAATCGACTGGTTAATGTTTTCTCTTTTTTAATCTCCTCTTCGGAATTGATGTTGGTTTGAGAAAACAACTGTTGGCCAATAGCCATGGCCAAAAACACACAAAAAACAGAAATCATTTTTTTCATTTCTTTCTCCTTTTCTGAAATTTCTTTACCTAAACACCGGCTTAGGATCCCCAAAAGTTACTTGATTTGGAAACTCCTTAAATAATCTGTAACCAGGATCATAAGCAGCTGAGTGAAACAACACAGCCCGATTCTTTTTCGACTTTAAAAGCCATTTTCTTACAGCAATATAGTCTTCTTCATAAGCTACGCGCACAGCCACAACATGTGCATTTCTACTCTTAGCAACAGATGTAACTTTGTAAGTTTCTCCTAATCCATTGATTTTTACTACTGTTAAGTTTAACTGAACATCATTAATCTCTTGAAGTTCTTCAAAGTATCTTTTTGGAGCATCATAATACTGAACAGGATATAATTGGTCTGTATCTTCAACTATTATTTCTTCTCCTAAATCAATCTCTATGGGCTGATCTCCAATGATTACGATAGAACCTATTTGTTTTACAGGTGCGGTACCTATAAGGGCTCCGGTTCCTTCATAACCTATCAATTCTCCGACATATCTGTCACAAGGAAAATAGACATTAATCCCTAATTTAGCAAGATGAGCTGCTGCCTGCATTTTTGATAGAGAATCGCCGCATCCAATCACCAAAGTAGCTCCCTGATTTACTGCTTGGGGCACTAAAGAAGATATACCATGTGTATCTTCAAGTAATCCTACGTTGTTAAAAAGCTTGGACGTAGGATATTGCACCTTGTCTGGAAGAACTTCAAATCTGAAAACTCCATTTTCATCAGGCGCAAACCATCTACTGCCATTGTTGTAGACTATAGCTCCACTAAGCATCTTTAGCTTTGCATTGGCCCCGGAAAGTATGTCTTTTATTCTCGCGCCTTCGTGGTAAGTAATTAGTTCTTCTTTCTCCGGTGTCTCTAATGGAAGCTTGTTAAACATCTTGCCGTACCAATCTCTATTCACGCGATCAACCTGAGCTCCAATTACATCATTTTCTGTTACTACTATTTTACTACGACCGAGAATTAATTTTCTCGGCTTAGCTTTGTTGGTAGAAATAATAGGACTTCTAATTATGGGTTCTTCTTTTACTGTAAAATCAAGTTTTTCTCCTTTGCTGATTTTTGAATAAATATCTGCCTTAAAACGTAAACCTAATTCTGCAGCTGTTAAAGAAGCATCCTTAAAGCTCTCAACACCAAGACCAACATTAGCTTTTAAAAAAGCTAAATTCTCCACAATGAACATTTTTCTCTCTTTTTGTGTTTCTTCTTTAAAAAGTCTTTCGTAATAATCTACAAGCCCCATTGGAATCTTTTTACTAAGAATTTTAGCTCCAACAAACCAACTTTCGGTATTAAGCAAATCATTGTCAAAATCTCTTGAGTTGTAAAACTCGCCTAAGTCCTGCTGTTCTTGATTTGTAAGCAAGGAACCATTAAATAATTCCTGTTTCTGAAAAGGCAGAAGAATTCCAGACATGACCTCGGCTTTGCTAATCAAAGCTTTCTGAATTTTGTTCACAGAAACTGGTATTTCAATCGCAGAAGCTCTTGGTCTCTGAATCAAAAGAAATACAATAATCACCGACAGAATTCCAATTACTATGCTCTGAAAAAGTAAAATCTGCGAACGCTTCTTTCTCTTTTTCATTGCATATCTTTCTTTTAAATCTTCCGGCTTTATAGTTGCCATTTTTATCTCCTTTTTTAAATTGTTAAAAAGCAATTTCTCCTTTTTAAGGTTTCTGCAATATATCACTATAATATTAATATGTCAACCCGTTAATAAAGATTTAAATAGCCCTATGATATAGGGCTAAGATCAGCTTCAGTTAATCAAATTTTTATTACGGAACAAGATCTGCTCCTGTCTGATAATAATCTCTCTCTTCTGGATTAACTATAAATATCTGGCTCCAGCTATAGCCTTTGGTCGTGAATTGAATTGGAGTCATGTTTATATGATGTTTTATGGCTATGCCATTTATTTCATCTTTTTCTTCTAAGGAATATACTCTGTAATCATTTAAGGCTCGATATAGATCTGAAGTTATGTAAGAATCTATTACTTCTTTTGTTACTTCTATAATACTGTTCCAGGAAAAATGTCTGTACATGTTGAATATAGCTGGATTAAAGATGTGACGTTTGTAATTGCCTTTTATTATATATACTTTAAAATCCCCTTTTGCTCTTAATAATGAACCTTCTTGGTATTGAGATGTTGTTTGTTGTTGTTGTTGTTGGGTTTGTTGTTGAGATGAGCTAGGTGTTGGGGATGGAGATGGAGTGGGTGTTGGTGATGGTGATGGTGTAGGACTTGGTGTTGGCGAAGGCGATGGTGTTGGTTTTGGTTTAGATTCTATTCCAGTATATTCATACGCTCCTATATCGTATGCTGATCCTTTGGGACGAGAATTGCCATCATAATCATCGGTTACTTCTGAAAGAGTGGCTCCAGCATCAATTGCTGGAGAATCTGATTGAAGAGAATAATCTCTAGTTGAAGAATTTACAAATCTAGGATCAACACCCCAAAGATCACTAGATTGAGTTGTATAAGTATATGCTGATGGAGTGGTTCCGTTAGATCTGTAGGTTAAATTATTACCAATATCTAAATCAGTGAAAGTTGATCCAACAAGATAAATAGACTGATTCACCTGGTTATAGATAATATTATTTCTAACTGTTGAATAAGGAGCGTTTTCCAACATAATACCACCAGG
This sequence comes from Candidatus Hodarchaeota archaeon, assembly GCA_016840305.1. Next base: position 2,362 of record JAEOSP010000152.1, on the reverse strand, counting down.
CCAACCAGAGTCAGCAGGATAATCAAGGCTTCCTACAAAAACATTATTTAAAATATTTAAATTACTACAGCCTCCACCACCAGTTTCAGTCCCCCTGTGAGTAACAACAATATTGTTTTTAATTGTTATATTATCAGCACCTGCCAACATCCAGCCAGCTAAACTATTGCCTGTTTCGTCTACATATTCGGGCATAACAATAAGATTCTTTTCAAATAATATATTCGAGGCACCATACCATGTTTGAAAGGCATCAATATGGGGATGATAATCTCTGCTTTCGGGATTAGTAAAATTAATGTCGTGGATGTAATTACTTCTAAAAATATGACCTGATCCGTGAAAAAATGCTCCATTTGAATCCTGGGTTAACATTGATTGAGTGGGATTATGATAAACAATTGTATCCCATATCTCATTATTTTCAATAATATGATTGGTTCCATCAATCTCCATGCCGGCAAGAGTGTTTCTTTGTAATTTATTATTTCTTATAGTACAGCCGCTAGAAGCTGCTCCGGTGGCTATCCCTGAATTTGGACAATAATAAATATAATTATCTTCAACAATACAATAATCCCCATGAATATAAATACCATAAGCAATAGTAGTCCAGCCCGAAGCAACAGAAGTTATATTAAGCCCTTTAACCCGAATATAATCAGCATAAATGCTAAAGCCATGCATCTTAACAGTGCCGTTAGCAATAAAACTAATCATTGCTCCTGAATTTCCTGAAGAATGCATTGCGACTCTTTCATTGTAGGTGCCAGCATTTACATAAACAGTATCCCCCGCCGTCATAATATCTGCCGCTTTTTGAATAGTTCTCCAGGGCTGAGACTGGGTGCCGGGATTAGAATCAGATCCTGTTACAGAAACATAATAAGTCTTAGGGCCCGAAACACCAATATATTCATATGCTCCTATGTCATATCCTGATCCTTGGGGACGAGAATTACCTTCATAATCATCAGTCACATCTGAAAGAGTAACACCAGCATCAATTGCTGGAGATCCACTCTGAAGATGAAAATCAGCTCCAGTGGAATTAACGAATAAAGGATCTCCAATTATCATATTAGTACCATAAGTTCCCCCTGAGCCATAAAAGAGGTTATTATCAACTGTAAATTGATCTTCAGAGCCCGATAGCAATAAAACATTGGTTTCATTTTGACTAAAAATATTATTTCTAACAATTACATTCTCATTTAAAGGTGACCGGTTCCAAAATCCGTATCCATTATTATATGAAGTATTGTTAATAAACTGAATATCTGTCTTCATGGCATCGACTGTGCCTGACCACCAGACAGTAGAGAAACCAGCACGAGTTATATTATAGGCAATATTGTTGTAGACTTTGACATTCTCAACTGTTCCTCCCTGTTCCGATGACACGATAAAACCATAAGAGCAGTTATAGGCTATATTATTGTAATATTCAATATTGTAAGTATGATTCTGCCAAGCATCAAGTCCAAAGGCTAGTTTCTGAAGATCATGCACTACATTATTATATATCTTAATATCGTATGATCCGTCCTTGACATTAATCCCCTCTGCTCCGGCATAACCACCAGGAACCACTGGGCCATCATGAACATGATTGTCTCTAACCACAACATCATGACTTCCTTGAGCTATGGATATATTTTCCTCAGAACAACCAGCAATGAATTGATCCCCTACGCCACACATGTGAGCAATATCATTATTAGCAACCAATACATTACTACTTGCCCAAATACCAACCCCCGATTTGGTAGTAATGTCTGTTTGATTGTCTATCACCTCAATATTATCTGCATAGGCAACATAGATTCCAGCACCATTAGAGTTTTGTATCTTTAGTCCCTGAACACGAATGTAATCTGTATGCCAAACATGAAATAATCCCCCACCCCATTGAATGCTGATTCCAGTTCCATCAAGAATTACCTCCTCATCAGAATAGTTGGTAAAAGTAATATAGGGACCAGATGAATTTCCCTTGTAATTTAATGCTACTCGTTCATTATAGGTTCCGGCCCTGATATAAACAGTGTCTCCTCCCACCATTGTATCTGCTGCTTTTTGGATGGTTTCCCAAGGCTGAGACTGTGTTCCGGGATTAGAATCATCACCAGAAGTAGAAACATAATAATCAGCTGCCTGTGCAAAAATAGGCAGTGTTAAAAAAATAAAAGCAGTGATAAAACAAACTAATAATGTTTTATTTTTTCTCACAATAGCGCTACGGGGAGTCGAACCCCGGTTGCCAGATTGAGAATCTGGTGTCCTAACCACTAGACGATAGCGCCACAAGTATTATATATCAAAATTTTAAGAAACCAATAAGTCTTTTGCTTTTTCTGGT